>JASHTL010000001.1 GCA_030040595.1 Microcaldota archaeon | reverse complement strand
GGAAAGCATGAAGACAGACATCCTTGTGAAACAGGTACAGGCTGACTTCTACCCGGGAAGCGAGGTCAGGCAAGGTTCCCTTGCAGCTCCCAGGAGAGACGCTGGTGCAGAAACCCAACCTGGATGGTATGCAGATCCTACTCAATCAAGTGACACGCACAGGACTAGGAGAAGCAGGATCAAGCGTTACGTGGCGGCTGCAGGTGTGACAGCACTGGCTGGTATGTCGTTCTTTGGCATTTCCGGAGCACTAAAGACCAACGCGTCCAGGCCTACTGCGGACAAGCAGCACACAACAACCATAGCTAAGCTGCAGACCAGCCAGAAATACCTTGAAGCTGAGCTGGCCCGCGATAACGCAATAATCTCCGCAGACAATGCAGGCATGGGTAAGATGCTCTCTCGCATTAATGCTGTCAATGGACAGTTGACTTCGCTCAAGAAGGAGGTGCAGAAGAGTCAGAGCTGGAGCATGTGCGCACCGAGCCATCCCAGCACTACTGTCTCCCCAGCGCCGACTGCGGTTACACCGCCTTCGGTGACACCGCCAGCTCCTGTCCAGAAAGTAGTCTACGTGGCTGTTCCAGTAGCGATACATAAACCATCTCCGCCTCAGAAAATAGTCTACGTCAGCAAACCTGCTGCTCCGCCGCCCAAGACTGTGGTCAACGTAACTACACACGTGACAGTAACCAGCCCCGTGACAGTCACCAGCCCGGTGACGGTTACCAGCCCAGTGACAGTGACCAGCCCGGTCAGTGTAACGGTTAAGAGCAGTCCCACCGCAGTAGCTACCTCAAATCCCTCAACATCGAGCTCGGCAATATCGAATTCATCATCCAGCACGAGTTCATCGTCGAGTGCGGTCCTGGCCATCTCTTCGCAGCCACCACAGATAGTACCGCCAAAGCAAATAGTAACACCGCCGCAGCACATAACACCCCCTCCACAGCAGATAGCACCGCAGCCGCAACAGCCTCAGCGTCCACAGATAGGGCCACCGCCACAGCAGCCACAACAGTCTCACCAACCGCAGCCACCACAGTCACAGCAGTGGCAGGGTAACAATAGTGGCCAGAGCCAGCCACAGCAGAATCAGCGTCCGCAGATACCATCGTCTCAACAGCAATGGCAAGGCAATAATAGTGGTCAGTCACAGCAGCAAGCACTGGTGTCGGTCAGAAGAACTATAGGACAACAGTCGCAAGGCCAGAGCCAGTGGTAATAACAGTCGCGATTATGCGTAAACCCGAAAAGGCTAGGGGGTTATAATGAAGGGTGAAAAATCGGGCTACTTTCGACTGAGAGTGACTGAATTAATTAGGTCCTACATTCTGTAGCTTTACATTCTTCGCGCCTTGTAGGCAACGGCTGCAGGCTTACTGGCTGCAATGACAACTTCCCTGAGTTCGACATCTGACATGCCAAGTATACGCTGCGGAAGCAGGACCGATGGCTGTGAAGAGCCTTCTCCCTCGAATTTTCTGAAATCAAGCACGCTACCATGGACTCTTAAGGGATTGCCTAAAACAGAGGCTGCTTCTGCCTCTGTGCGCATCTTCGAGATCTCTTCTCTTATGCCCTCTTCTGTAAGCTGCTTTGTGGTCATCCTATCACAAATATAGTGGTGTTTTCCTACTATATATTTGTTGTCTCAGCTGAGAGCAGAGGTAAATCGGGGGGCCCGTGATTTGAACACGGGTCACCACCTCCCGAAGGTGGTAGCCTGACCAAGCTAGCAGAGCCCCCCAGAATTAGAGTATAACTGCGCCTTTCTTTGTGATTACTATGTCGTCCTCGAACCTAACACCGCCAAATCCGGGAAGATAAATTCCAGGCTCCACTGTCATTACCATATTCGGTTTTAGCCTTGTCTTCCCGCTGGTCAGGTTGCCTGCATCGTGAACCTCTATGCCTAAAGAATGACCTCTGGCATGCATAGACGTGTCCTTATACTTTCCCTTCGAATAAGCGTTTATGAAAGTTTCAGCACTTCCATGAACATTTTTTGCAGCAATCCCCACTTTTGCATGCTTTATTGCATGGGCTTGAGCCTTTTTTACTAGACCCAATATCTCGAGCTTCTTTTCATGGTCCTTTATCTTTCCATTGCCTGCTTTGAATAGAATTGTTCTTGTCATGTCAGAGCAATAATTTCCGCACTTAGACCCGGCGTCTATCATAACAAGGTCTCCGTGCTTAAGCTTTGTGCCGTCTGGCGAATGATGTGGCAATGCGGTATGCTCTGCAAAGGAGACCATTGTTGCGAAAGAAGGGCCATCAGAACCTAGTCGCGCAGATATAATGTCAAATTCCTTGGCAATTTCCTTTTCCGTGACTCCCACCTTAAAATTCTTCTGTATCATTTTGAGAGCTGTCTTAGTTACATGCACTGCCCTTTTTATCTGCCTTATCTCCCGTTCATCCTTTACAAGCCTGGCGTTGGCCAGTCTTGCAGATACATCTTTCGTTCTTGACGGATGATATCTCTTCACTAGTCGCATGTAGGTTGCATAATTTATTGATTCATAGTCCATTCCGATCTTTTTCCCTTTAAGCTGAGATCTAAGAAAGGACCTTATCTGCTTTCTCGATTCTATCTTAACAACCTCCATGCCCTTTGGCGCGCGTTTTAGCGCGTCTTGGTATTCAAAACTATTTGCAAGCAGTATTACTCCTGTGGACTTTACAAGAACTACACCGCCCTCGAATGAATCTCCAGGCATATCTGTAAAATACTGGAAATTAGGGTCCTGTTGCGCATTATTTGCCAATACTATTACATCCACGTTCTTTGGCTTGGCAAAAACAGCCGCGGCTCTTCCTTTAACAGACCAGTTTTCCATCTAAATATACCTGCTCAACTTCTTTAGAATCATCTCTTCATCAATAAAAATGTTGGTATATTCAACGTGTTTCCTTATCTCACTTAGGCTTGCCCACCTGTATGCAGAATTCTCGAAATCTTTCTTTATCCTTTGCGTGTTAGACTTGAATATAAACATCCTGTTGCGCCATCTTATCCTTCTCTTCCTGTCGAACAGGTCTACATCAAAGCTGTTGCATAGTTGGCGCAAACGTCTTCTCCCAATTCCTGATTCCTCAATTGTTTCTCTGTATGCTGTTTCAAGGTAACTCTCGCCGTCCTCTTTATGGCCGAAAAGCAGGCTCCAGATTCCCGCATTCTTCAGAAAAGGCAGCGACCTCCTTTTGAAAAGGAGTATCTTGCGGCTGTTTATTATTGCAACTGCGACGCCATTGGCATCAACAGTTCTGTATTCATAGCTGTCCATGGTGACCTATAGTAAACGTTTTTCCTAGCAGATTTATATGCATAAACTGGGCAAACGGAATGGTGAGACCATGGTAGCAGAAACTGTTTCAGTAAGGCGCACCAACCTGGTCTACCAGAACATGCAGAATCCCTACATGCTCAAGTCCTACTACAACTTCAAGACACTCGAAAAGCTGCAGAGCAACGAGGTCATGGGCTCATCACCACCGGACATCTTCGTGGGCAGGTACGGCTATCCCAATGTCTACATAGGCCCGCTTGTCCCTCCTCAGTTTGGCGACACGTCAATAATGAGCGAGCCCGAGAGATGGGTAGGCATGTCCATACCCCAGATAGTGGAGATGCGCTCCCTGCTCATACGCGGCATGTACAGGACAAAGGTAACAAAGGCAGACAACGGAAGAATAGAGGAGATGATAAAGGAGCTTGCGCTGGCTGAGCAGTACGGCGGAGTTGAGGAGAGGTTTCTGCACAGGCCAAAACTCGGGGTCAGCCTTGATGAGAACAGCCAGCCCTACGGACCCAGCGCAAAGATGGTCGACATGAGCCTTGGCAACATAAAGGCTAACCCTCAGATAGAGAAAGCATACGGTGACACATCACTGCCCGCCAAGGATGCAATCATCGAGCTGTATAACAAAGGCGTCATGGTCTCGAAGATCCAGAAGACCCTCTCCGCAGGCATACTCGGCAGGTCAAAAAGCAGGAAGTTCGTGCCGACAAGGTGGAGCATAACTGCTGTAGACGACACTCTCGGAAAGCACAGACTCAAGGACGTGAAGCAGTACGAGGCCATAGACTCGGTCAAGGTCTTCTATACTGAAGCCCTGGACAACAGATGGACTATAGTGATGCTTCCTGGGTCGTGGGAGTACGAGCTTGTCGAGGCGTGGTATCCGAACACCACATGGAACCAGGACAACCCTGACATTGCCATATTCTCGTCATACGAGCCTTTCGAGGGCAGGACGAAGTACGCGGAGATAGGCGGATGCTACTATGCCGCAAGACTCGCGTCGTCAGAGCTTCTTGACAGGATAAAGGGTCAGGCAAAGGTGGTCATACTGAGGGAGGCTCATCCGGGATACATAATGCCTGTCGGCGTATGGAACGTCAGGGAGCACGTGAGGGCAACATTGAAGACGGAGCCGATAAACTTCGAGAACCTGCACCAGGCTTTGCGATTTGTCTCCTCAAGAATGGACATACCTGTCGGATCATGGATAAAGAACAGCACGTTGCTGAGAAAGGCGCTGTATCAGAAATCGCTCTTCTCAAGCAGCTAACGCTTAAGCCTTAAACGGGTTTGTGATCTTTATCCAAGGAATCGTACGGAAATCTTTCTCATTTTCAGTGATGATTTCATCTATCCCGTTTTCCTTCATAGTCTCAGCTATTACGGCATCCCAAAAAGGGATCTTGTATCTTTTCGAGTTACTGACTGCCTTCCTGATAGTCCGAGAAGTGTAGTCTACCTTAGTCAAACCGTCATACTCTATTAACTCATCTAAAATCATTTCTACATCATCTGAAGAGGAGCCAAACTTGTTAAGGAGCGCGTTTGATAACTCCCCTGCTATCTGGTTTGAGATCACAGCATCGCTCTCCCCGCTAAATATCTGTGTCATCACGTTCCTGCAAGCTTCATGCTTGTATCCACTTTCTACCGTATACGCATAGATCAAAATATTTGAGTCTAAGAAAAACCTACCTTTCATGTAACTCATCCCGGTTGAATTTCCAGCGCCTTTTGAACTTTATGCCTTTGTTTAGAAAAGCTATCGCCTCTTTTCTTATACGTTCTTGCTCATCCTCGTGTGAGATCTGCGCTATCATGTCTTTATAGGCCCTGCTAAGGGCGCCCTTTTTCCTGCCGTATTTTGTCTCCGCATACTTCCTGAAGCGCCTGTCGCTCTCCTCATCCACGCTTATGGTTATTGTCTTCGCCATGCTCATATACTTACACTTTAATATATTTAAATGTTTCATTTTCTAAATACATCTATGTTAATCTCGGCGTCTCCACCCCCTGCTATGGTAAAGGTTCTGGTGTCCCGCTTCTTCTCTCCGAGTACGGATAGCTTATATTTGCGGTCTTTCATGAGACTCTCCACCATTGCCATGCCTTCGTGGTCAGTCTTGCCGCTGAATACAGTCTCTCCAACATAAGTTATCTTTATCACTGCGTCTGCCATCGGTTTCCCTTCATGGTCCATGACCTTTATCTTTGTGACTTGTTTATTCGCAGGCTGTATGTCAAGACTTTCCGGCTGAGGCTCATCCTGAATCTCGAAGGGCTGTGCTTTTACGAATATGGAACCATTCACGACCCTGAGACCTTCATCTATTGTAACGTAGCTCATGGCGCATCTGCCTTGCTGCAGCGACTTCAACCTGTCTATGACCGTGCTGCTCTCTTCGTCACTGAAGATGAGGTCATTGCCTGCGTGTTTCGCTACGTCTGCGCTCTGCCTGAAGTAGAGTTTTGTCTGGCAGAGCCTCCTTATCTCCTGGCCTATATCGGTTACGCTGTGTGCTATCAGGACCAAGCCAATTCCTTTCTTCCTGAAGTCCTGTATCCGCTGCTCAAGGTCCTTCGACGCAGCAGACCTCTCATACGGGTCAAGTATCAGCTGCGCCTCCTCTATGCAGACAAGCAGCCTCAATTCATCATTTCCATTGGTATCGAGCATGTCGGTGAAGCTGTACAGCTGGTTGAGGATCAGCGCATAGAAGAAGGGCTTCATGTTGTTGCTTACCTGCGAAAGGTCAAATACCGCTCCGCTTCCTATCAATTCAGAGAAGTTCTCGCCGCCTGCATACGCGAATTGCGGCTTCATGAGCATTAGTCTTAGGCTCTGGAGAGCGGCCATCACGTTCTCTCCGTGTTTGGTATACCTTACGCCAACGTTGCTTCTCTTGCCGTGCTGTTCGATAACTGCATTCTCTATCTCTTCGTACACTACTGCCGGGTCCGGTGCCCTGGTCGAGGCATAAACCTTTCTGAATGCGGAGAGCAGGCTTTTCTCCATCGAATTCGTGTAGGGTCCTGAATTCGATGCGGACGCTATGAGCATTGCAAGGTTTTCATAGAACTTCTCTATGTTTATGCCTGAATCGCATTTGAAGAAGTTGATCCTTGCATTATCATCATAAAGCCTGACTATCCTCATCCCCATACTCTTCCCTACCCTATTCCATTCCTCTGTAGGAGAGAGCACGATTGGATGCGCTTTGCACGAGCTTTGCGCTTGCGCCAGTATATTCATGGCTGTCGCAGTTTTGCCTGTTCCGGGCAGTCCGGATATCACGGTCCCGAGATTCAGGGTTCTGTAATCAAGGCAGACGGATTCGCCGCTCTCTGTGAGCGATCCATGCAGGTACTCTCCCACCTTTATTTCTCCCTTGGAATTGCCATGCCCTGCCATTATTGGCTCCTGCCTCGTTATTCTGTCGGAAAATGTGAGGAAAGCAGCTGCACTTGCATGGGAGAAAGGAAGCGATTCCGACTTCTTGCACAGCCTATATACGGATTCGACGTTTCCTGACAATATCCTCCGATCCTCGAATATGAAGAGCTTTGACCTTAGATA
This sequence comes from Microcaldota archaeon, assembly GCA_030040595.1. GTDB lineage: Archaea > Micrarchaeota > Micrarchaeia > Micrarchaeales > CABMGC01 > JAKAVK01. The sequence continues at coordinate 363 of JASHTL010000001.1, read as the reverse complement.
TTCAATCGTCTTCGAATCCGCAATCATGCATATCTCATACGCAGTTCCATTCTTCATCGATGCCTCATTGAGCGAGTCAAGTAGAGAGAGCAGCATCTTCCTCTCGTCAGAGTCGTAGAACAGCTCCATCTGCATAGAATCCGTTGTGGCCGAAAGGCCGTTCCTGTTTCCAAGGTTCTTTGTGAGGCGCACGCTCCTCTTGCTAGAGAGCTCCTCTATCCTTGTCTTTACCCTGGATACATGACCGACAGAGGCCGGCACAAATGAGACAATTAGAAAGGAGCCGGTTTCACCGAGCACCTTGTACAGGTCTCCGAATGTTTCCTCGATCCTGCCTTCTTTACTCACGTGCAAAGGGGCGTA
>JASHTL010000068.1 GCA_030040595.1 Microcaldota archaeon | reverse complement strand
AGCATGCCCTCGCCTGCAGCTTCTATGTCAGAACCATAATTGTGTTCGAGAATTGCCAGCGCCAATACCCCTCCGAGAACATACTTGACATTCAGCGGCTGCTCCTGCATAAGCTTATTCATGTATCTTGAGACTGCGTTGGAAGATCCGTCTGCCGCTTCCTCATCCGCTGCGCGTCCCAGACCCTGCACTGTTTCTATGAATCCCCTCTTGTACCTTGCTACGAACGCGTTTACAATGTTTTCCCACCTGTCCGCGCGGTTTCGTGAAAGATATGCGTATGCGAGGTAGTCGGCAATTCCTTCTTCCAGCGCAGTGCCTATGAAGCGGTGAAGAAGTTCCCTTGGGAATAAATTGTCGCTTGGCACATATGTTGACCTGGCCAGGTGCGCACCTTCGTGTGCCGTTGTTTCAGTAGTTAGATATGGCGGCAAGTAAGCCAGGTTGGGGCTCAGATAGAACGTATCCCATCCGTCCAAATATTTTCCCTGGTTCCTGCCAAGCGATGCCATTCTGATATCCGGGACAATCGGGCTCTTCCGGCCTGCAAGCTCCGCAAAGTAGGACATCGCTCCTTCTGCGGCTATCTCTGCATGCCTTAGAACCCGCAGCCGCTTCTCGCCTGGAGGCGTCCAGCCGGGAGTAAGCAGCTCGAGGATTCTTGCATTGGCATTGGTCTTTATCCGCTTAGACGTTGCCCTAATCATTTCCCTGGCGGCATCGCCCCTGAGAGTCTCTACAAGCATGAGCGCATCTAGCGAGAATCCCTGCCTGCTCCTTACCGTACGTGTGTCCATATTATCTCCGCGTAGAATCCAGAAAATAATGAGCCAAACTGCTTAAAAAGTTATGTACGGGAATCAGGACATGTCTATTGTCTCTTCCTGGTATCCGAGCTGGAGCAGCGCCTTCTTCGCCGCGTCCTTGTGGTCGCCCTGCAGTTCTATCATTCCGTTCTTGTAGGTTCCGCCGCATGCGAGCATTCTCTTTAGCTCCTTTGCAGTTCTCTCCATCTCTTCTCCTGATAATCCTGAGACAACTGTCATGTACTTCCTGAACTTTTTCTTCTCCTTGAATATTTTTATGCGCCTGTTGGTCTCCCTGTCAAGTACCTCGCATACGCATATCTCCTTGGGCAGTCCGCACTTTGGGCACATCTCAGGCATTAGGACGCGACACCCCTCTCCTTAAGCAGGGTCTGGATCTGGGCAATTGCCCTCTTCATCTCCCGTATCTTGGCCCCCTTTCTGCTCTGGACTCCCGTAGAAGCTATCTTTCTTCTCTCTATCCCGCTCTCAAGCCTAAGCTCCCCCAGCCTAGCCTGCAGCGCCTCGGTGGACAGTCCTCTAAGCTCCTTTATCCTCATATCAAACACTTCTGGGCCGTTTCTCATATATAAACCTAAAGGTCACTGTTTGGGTGCGGTCGTACCTGCCGCTGCTATGCTCTTCGGCAGTTCCACCTTCTTGACCTTCATGTGCGGGAAGACTGTGCCAGGCTGCACGATTCTCACCTGCAAGCCTATCGCGCCGTACTTCGGGTATGACGTCACCTTCGCCTCGTCTACCAGCTTCGTTACGTTTCCAGCCTTTGGCAGGTATCCGAGCCTGACCTTCATCTGCTTTGCCCTTGCGCCCTTCGCAGCCAGCTTCCCCGTTGCCACGATCTCCGCGCCTAGCGCGCCGTTGTTCATTATCTCCTTTATCATCGAGTGAAGCAGCCTTCTTGCGTTCATGCCCCTCTCTAGCGAGTTCGCTATGTACCTTGCGACAAGGCGCGGCTCGAGGCGCTGGTTCTTGACCTCTGCAACGCTTATCTGCGGGTTCTCGACCTTGAACTTCTTCTTCATGCTGTCAGTTATTGCGTCAATGGTCTCTCCCCCTCTGCCAATGACCCTTCCCGGGTTCGTGACATATGTGGTTATCCTTGTTATCACCGGAGTCTTCTGTATCTCTACCCTTGAGAATCCGGCCCTCATAAGCTCCTTCTCAAGATACTTCGAGATCCTGTACTTGATCATCAGGTCCTCTACGAACTTCCTCTCTACTACCAATCAATCACGCCGTTACCTTTGCCTTCTCCTTCTCGGCAGGCTTTTCCTGTTTCTTATCATTCTTCTGTTTCGGGGCAGGCTTGACGACCTTTTTCACAGGCAAAGCAGCCTTCCTTTCTCTGCGCTTCACCATGTATTTCATCGTTTCAGTGATTCCCTTCTCATCGCCATTGCCAAGGGCTATCTCGACCTTTGCGTACTCTATGTCGCTGTGGTTTATCGCTCCCCTGCCGTACATGCCCCTGCCCCAGCTTATGCTTCCCTTCGACGGATACCTTCTCTCGATTCTCGTCTTGTTTGCAGAAGAGTGTACTATTACCATATCTTCGCCGTCAAGGCCCTTGTTCTTGGCGTTGCCAATGGCGTTGAGTATCGCGAGCCTTACTTCCTTCGCCGCCTTCACGGGATACGCGCCCTTCCTGCCTCCGAGCTCATGCCTTGCGCCCATGTGCTTCGAGTACCTCTTGTATATTATTGGCATCTCCATCGTTATCACGCCGTCAAGGGTCTCGAGTGCCATCGATGCCTTGAGGTAGCGCACCGCGTCGCAGACAGCCACAAGGTCCTTGAAGCTCACGTTCATGTCGTAGCGCTGCGCGAAGACAAGGCCTTCCCTTTCCTGGTTGAACGAGTATCTCATCATCATTTCACCGCTAGGAACTTGCTTCCGCGAGTTGCCCTTATTCCAGGCGCGGAGTGCTGCACGTGCTTTGTAGTGAACGAGTACTCGCCCAGCCTGTGGCCGAGCATCTCCGTCCTTATCTCGAACTCCTTGTACTCCTTGCCGTTGTGCACTGCAATCCTCATCCCGAGCCACGATGGAAGTATTACTGCCTCCCTTGCCCTCGTCCTTATGGGTCCGTTGCTTCCCTCCTTCTTTGCACTCTCTACTGCCGCGACAAGCTCCTTGTACTGTACGCCCATGCGCTTTATTGCCCTTCTCTGCCTTGATGTTACCAGAGGCAGGTACTGCTCCAGCTTCATAGTCTTGAATTCCTCCGGGTTCTTGCCTCTGAATGTGAATATCCTTGCCATGTTATCATCCTCTCTTTCGTCTTCCTACCCTCCTTGCTGCGATGTGGCCAACCTTCGCTCCAGGCGGCGCGTTGCGCGAGACCATTGACGAGAAGCCCTTGTGGTGCTGCTTGCCTCCGAACGGGTGGTCGACAGGGTTCGACTTGACTCCGCGGTGGCCAGGCCAATAGCCGTTGACAGCGTGCATCATGTAGTGGTGCTTGCCGGCCTTTAGTATCGGCTGCGCCTCCTTGCCTCCTCCTGCCACTGCTCCTATCTCGGCGCGGCACTCGGAACTCATGTAAAGCGTCTTTTTCGAAGGCATCATCACGCTCACCTTCTCTCCTGAGTGTGCCAGCACAGTAGCATAGCTTCCTGAAGCCCTTGCCATCCTGCCTCCGTCTCCCGGCGTGACCTCTATGTTGTAAATCAGCATTCCGTCTGGTATGCTTCCGAGAGGCAGTATGCTGCCCAGCAGAACGTCGGCGTTCCTGCCCTCCTGTATCCTGTCTCCTATCTTTATTCCCTCTGGCGCAATGAGTATGTTCTCGCGAAGATCATCATACTTGATCCGCATAAGCGGCGCAGAATGGCCCGGGTCGTCTATGAACTCGATGACCTCTCCAACTTGCTTGTTCTCGCCAACGGGCTTGCCGAAGGCTACCTCCGCCTTGTACGTGTTGGGCGGGTTGGTGAAAGAGTGGCTGCCCTTTCCCCTCCTCTGTACACGAATCATCTTTCCCATAAACACCAGCTATACCAGTTTCAGCCTCCTTGCGATGTCGCTCGCCTTCGACGCCTTGTTGATCCTTATGTATGCCTTCTTCATGTTCTTTATCGTTATCGAGGTGTTGATGCTCTCGACTTTGACATTGAACATCTTTTCAAACTCCTCCTTTATCTGCTTCTTGTTCGCCCTCATGTCGACTACGTAGACTATTGCGTTGTCCCTGTCCACTGCTCCGAGGACCTTTTCTGTTGCGATCGGGTACAATAGCGCGTTCATGCAATCATGCCTTTATCCCTATATTCGAGTCTGCGAGTGCCTTTTCGAGAGATTTTGCCGCTCCCTCGCTCCAAATAGTGACTCTCGGGTTCGAGCCAGGCGCGAGTTTTTCAACGGTAAGTGATTTAACGTCAGAGACATCTAGACCTGGTATGTTCCGCCCCGCTTTTCCTATTTTTCCTGAATCGGATACGACTATAAGCACATTCTTCCTGAATCTCCTCTGTACTGCGGCCCTTCTTATGCCCTTTCTCCTGGAAGGGGAATGGGACCTCTCGAGCTCCTTCTCCAGCCCAAGCGCATCGAGCACTTTCATGAGGTCCTTTGTCTTTGCCACCTTCTCGATGGAGTCTTCAATGACTATCGGTACTGACTTGCCTAAAGAGTGGTTTAGTTTAACGATCTCGACCTTGGCGCATCCGGCAATTGCAGATTCCAGGGCACGCACATACTCCTTCCTGTTTATGTTCTCGATAATCTTCCTCTCGAGTTTGTGTGGGTGTGCCCTTCTTCCTTTCGTTGCTGAGGGTATTCTTCTCACGTCTCCCTGTGCGCCTCCTCCAAGGGCCTGCCTTGGCCTTATCGCCTGGCCCATGTGCCTGCCCCTTCTCCAGCTCGCGTCGTATCTGCCGACGTATACTGCTGTGGTGTCGATACCAGCCATGACCGAGTGGGCCTGGGGTTGGTAAGCAAGGCTCTGCTCTGCAAGCAAGGCCCTCCTGAGCAGGTCGGCCCGGTACTCGCCCTCGAAGACGTGAGGCAGCGAAACGTTGCCCGAGCTCTTCCCGTCAAGATGATATAACGCTACTTCCATGATCATGCACCCTGCTTTGAAGCTATCGATACGTACTGTATCTGCGGAACCTTCACCTTCTCCGTGGCCCTCAGCGCCTTCCTTATCCTGAGCATTCTCTTTGCCGGTCCTGGCAGAGACCCGTCGACAACTATGAAATCGTTCTTTACAGATCCGAAGTTTGGGAATCCGCCCTTCACGTTGATTGAGGCCACTTCGGCAGAAGTGCCCATCTTAAGTATCCTCTTGTTGATCTCAGTCCTGTAGTTGTAGCCCATGTGGCCGGCGTGCGGCACAGTGTAAAGAACCTTCGCAGGATGCCACGCCCCGAGAACACCTACGTGGCGGACTTTTCCTGTTGCTTTCCTGTACTGCCTGGATACTCCGAATCTCTTAATTACTCCTGCCCAGCCCTTCCCTTTTGATATCGAGGTAACGTCGATATAATCGCCGACGTTCAGCACGTCGCTGGCCTTTATCTCCTTGCCTAGCCATTTTTCTATGAACGCTATCTTGTCGGAATTGTCCTTGCCTCCCACAGGCGTCTCGAAGCGCATAACACGCTTGTTCCCGAAGCCCAGGTTGCTCTGGTCGGCAAAGAAAAGTGCGCGTATGTCATTGAACTCGCCTGCCTTCTCCTTGAGAGTAGCAAGGTCGTTCTTCTTTACAGCGTTTATGCCGACGCGCTTTGCAAGGTTGGCGTCATAGACTTCTGAAAAGGGTTCGTTGTAAAGATAGTTGGTCCTGTATGCGCGTACGCCGTATAAGTATACCTTTGGCATCTCGATGACTGTAACGGCCCTGGAGACCTCGGTGCCTTTGGCCGGCGACTCAGAGTCGTCGATCATTGTTACATGCGTCATGCCGGCCTTGACGCCTAAGAAGCCGAGGAAACCCTGCTCCGCTACCGAAGGCCAAGACCTGACTCTTGGCATCTGTCTCTGGGCCCTCCTGTGCGGCCAGAATTCGAGAGAGCCTTTCCTCATGCTGACCATGTTTGTTACCTGACTGAGAGTTACCTTTGAAGATAACAATTAGCTGCAAGGTAATATCCTCAGAACATATTTATAAGGCTTACTTTTCTCAAAAACGGAAAAAGGCTTTATATATGTTGAAATAGGATGTTCATTATTATGACACTTGTAACTAGGAGGATGCCTGTAAAAGAGGTAATTGACTCCTTGACAACCAACTTTGACATCAACCTATACCACAGGTTTGGCACGGTAAGCTTCTTGCCAAGGAGAATAGAGGTGCTTAAGGCTCTAAGCCCAAACCCTGAAGGGATTATGGCAATAGGCCAGAGGCTCAAGCACCCTTACTATGAGCCTGACGTAAGATCGGACCTTAAGCACTTTGTGGACTTGGGATACGTTACCGAGAGCGACGGGGCCAGGAGCAACGGTTCCGGTGAGACTGTCGCCCTCTTTTCACTGACTTCCAAAGGCATTGCTGCATTAGAGGCTATCTCCGAGATTAACTTGGCATCGAACCACTCGCTCCGGTTAAATCTCAGGCCTCAATCGCACTGAAATTACCGGGCGCCTGCACCGCCCGCGACCTTAGGCCGCATTCTTCACTTAGAATAGGGTATTCGAAGAATGCAAAAGATTATATATACACTAAAGCCTAAAGTAAATAGGGGATATTACGGTCACAATAGCTGCCAGAAGGATGGCTCCCGGAGATGTTGTGAAAGACCTGTCAAACGGAGAGGACATTCAGCTTTTTAAGAGAAGAGCAGAGCTTCTGGTAAACATGCATACTGCCCATGCGTCGGGCATGCCAAATCTAACGATAGATGAGATGTCTCGACGCCAGCACGGACATACGTTACTTAACAACTGGCAAAGAATAGAGAGAGCCGATAATATAAGGTCAGATATCGGCCTTCTTCTCCAGGGCGGATACGTGGAGCAGTCAGGACTTACCAGGCAGGAATCGTATTTTCTTACCGGCAAAGGCGAAGAGGCAGTCATGCTCCTTAGGGATTTCAGGAGGTCGCTCATAGACATGCCTGTCCTGGAGTCTGTGCACCGCGGCGTTTTACACGAAGAACGGGACGATCCGGCATCCGGCGCATTCAGGCAATAAATTACTCCTCTAAAAGGTCCAGATCAACATTGCTGGCAATCCTCAGCTGTTTCAGCGCGCCATTGAGAGATGCAAGGAGCGCCCTCGGATCCTCTGCGCGCACCTCTATTGTTATGGACTTACTGTCGCCGGTTATCCTGACCGTGCTTCTTTTGTAGTCTATCTTCTTTTCGATTACGCCCAGGTAGTCCTTCGCATTCTCCATTTCTATCCTGAGCACCGCTTTGCGCATTGAAACACGTCAGACCCTGAGTATTCCGCGCTGGCTCGACCTCACGCTCGGCCTATTCCTAATGGTTCCGAAGCCCTTCATTCTCATCCCGCGGTGCTTTATACCTGAGCTTGTCATTCCGCGGTATACCCTTCCCCTGTTCTGAAGCACGTTTGCATAATAAGGATCATTGGTTATGGCAGGATGCGACCTGTCTATGAGTATGGTCTCGAAGAACTTGTAGGAGCCGTCCTCGCCGACGTAATAGGAATTCAACACCTCGCAGTTGGAGAACTTCCTCGCAGCCCGCTCCTCGGCCATAGACTGGAGCGACTTCCTATATGCATAGAACCGCCCGCTCTTCGACGGCTTCCTGCCTCCGCGCATCTTGCGCCTCTTCCTAAGTCCGCGCTCTACCTTTACCCTTACGACAATGACGCCGTCCTTGGCCTTGTAGCCAAGCTTCCTCGCCCTTGCGATGTTGGTAGGACGCTCTACCCTGTTGACTACCGGCTCGCTCCTCCACTCGGTTAACCTTTTCTTCAGGATCTCGTTCCTGTTCTTGTACTCGTCCTGGAAGGTCTTGTCTATGTGTTGATACATTCCCATCTTTTCACCGTACTGTCATCTTCTTAAGATCAGAAGAAGAGCCTGCTACTCCATAATAATAGTTGCAATACCTTTTTAATGGTTTTTGTCTCGGTTTAATCGCGACGCTCCATCTATAATTCTACAGAATAGGCATAAGAATTTCCCGGTGTAATCGATATGGGTTTAAATGATACTCAAAGATGTAGAGAAATCCCTCCTTAAGCGGTCAGACAGAAATGGCTTCATAAGGCCTTTATATGAAGGCTACAGCCTGTACAACATTCCCAACACCATACCCAGGTTCTTAGGGCAGAAGGCATCAAACCAGCTTGATAAGAGGCTGTACAAAGGAATAGACCTTAAAGGGATCAAGAAGGTTGTATTCGTATTGATAGACGGCTTCGGCTATGACACTTGGCTGGAAAGCTCAAAACGGCCTGGTTTCTTCAAGACTTTTACCGAGAGAGGCAAAGTCAGCCCAATAACTACGGTATTCCCTGCAAGCACTGCACCGAGTCTAACCACTATGAACACAGGGCTTACCCCAGAGCAGCATGGGCTGCCTGAGTGGTACGTTTATTTCAAGGAACTGGACAGGACACTTGTATCGCTTCCGTTTGTTGACCTGGAGGGAAAGAAGATGCGTGCTGACCCTGGCATATTGTACAAGGGTGAAACGATATATGAAAAGCTCTCAAAAGTGGGAATAAGATCATACGTTTTCCGGAATAAGAAAATCGCTTCGGGCACTTACAGCAATGCGACTAAAAAAGGTAGCACACCTGTTTCCTTTAGCAGCACTTCGAATGGCATAACCAAGCTGAGAAAGAAGCTTGAGAGCAGCAGTGGAAAGGCCTACATAAATTTTTACACGGACAAAATAGACACTGCGGAGCACAGGTACGGACCACACTCGGGAAAGGCCAAGGCTGCGATAAGAACGTTTGATCGCGCTATGGTCAGGAATCTCCTAAATACGATAAACAATAAAGTTGCTGAGAAGACTATCCTGATAATAAGCGCGGATCATGGACAGATACGCATAAACCCTTCAAATAGAATCTTTATGGATGACGACCCTTACTTGATGGGAATGCTGAAGGCCGATGCTAAAAACAATACCATAATGCCGACAGGGCTTGCGCGGGATATCTTCCTTCATGTGCAGAGAGGCAGGGTAAAGGAGTGCCATAACTACCTTACTAGAAAACTGAAGAACAAAGCCCTTGTACTCAGGACCAAGGATGCTGTCAGGCAAGGGCTATTCGGAAAGGGCAAGGTGAGTAAAAGGTTCAGGGACAGAATAGGGGACATACTGATACTTCCGTACGGTCACGGCACTATGTGGTACAGAACGGAAAGGAAGAACCAGCAATATGGGGTGCATGGCGGCCTTTCAAAAAGTGAGATGCTGATTCCATTCGCGATAGCCAGGCTATCTGACCTGATCGACTGAGGGCAACTCGAGCAGTTTTGCGTAGCCCTTCAGATATAGATAAATTCCGACGTAAATAGGCACCCTTATATTGCCACCGTACGGTCCGAATTTAAGCCCATTCATATACAGCTCGAAATTGGTGTTTGCCGAGATCTTCATTTCACCCCTCCTGAATGCGATCGCATCCTTCATCGGATCGAATCTCTCGAGATCCGACACAGAGCCAACTACTCTTGCAGCGAGCCCAGTCTCGCCGTGTATCGTGTTCGGCAGCCTTATCAGGTGCGATGTGTCATTTGTCACATTCCTGTCTATCCTGTCGCTCTGCTTTATCGTAAGGTTGTCAAGTATCCTCTTCCAGAAGTCTGCCTTGTTCTTTATGTATACCATATCCCAGTTGCCGTTGTTTATGCCTAGCCTTATCAGTGCCCTCTTCTTGTAGATCATGTTTGCCGTCTGCTTCTCTATTCCCAGTTCCATCATCGGCTCAACCCCCTTTTCCATTATTGCAAGGAAGTACCTGGCCATCTTACCCGCCCATCCTCTGTCAGTAGGTTTTGGTCCAGTAAGCGACTTGCCACGCATACCCAGGGTAGGGAAGAATTCCTGCATCTCTACCCCGATACCCGCAATGTAATCGGTTATCTCCTTCCTCGCTGCGGAGTCGAGCGAAAGAACCGCCTTGTCACTGACATGAACATGGTATCCCCTATTCCCGGAGAAGTTTATGCTAAGTTCCTTTTGCGAGAACCCGAAGTCGGGGATTAGGAATTCATCAACCAGCTTTATCGTCTCCGCCTTCACCGAATTGAGGCAGTTCCTGCAGATCCAGTCTTTTCCGTGCGACTTCTGGCACTGGAGATTCATGTCTGTCGCGTCGAGGTCAAAGACAAGCTCCGCCCCCAACCACCCTTTCGTTTCCATGGGCCTGCCTGCGGGAAACCTGTAATATGAAGAGGAGTAGGACATGTATGGGGGCGCTTCCCTTGCAAGATATCTCCTTAGTTCATCCGGGTTTGGGAATGAAAGGTGCCTGAACGCTATCTTTCTCTCGACATCCCAGCTTCCTGCCCCGAACTCCCTCTGCCCTGTCCTGTCAGGCCCGATGCCTCTGCTATTCCTGTAGTAATCGGAGAAAAGTCCTTTTACAAACGCAATGCCTTTCTCGTCAACCATGATATTCTATATGCAAGGAGCTATTTAAACCATGGATTTGCAAGGCGTGCTACTCCAACGCGTGCGTGTTCGAGCCCTTCGCAAAATCGATCTCTCGGTATCTGTGCAGCATCTCGCTTGCCTGCCTCTTCAGCTTCTCATATGACTCCTTTGTCTTCCCCTCGAACTTCACCGTAAGGTATGGCCCATTCTGCGAGGCGCGCACGACCATCATCTCTTCCTTGGTATCCATCCTTATGCCGTCTATGTCAACGAACGACGCGGAAGGATAAAGGGCCTTCATGTCCTTGGCAATCTTCTCCTTTACCAATTTGAATTTTATTGCGTCAGGACAGGCAACCTTTATCTCAGGGCTAGAGAAGTAGTGTGGCAGCTCTGCCACCGCCTGCTTCAGCGTCTTCTTCTCCCTTGTCAGATACGCAAGGAGCCTGAGCGACGCAATAGCGCTGTCGTCATGGCCATAGAAGTTGTCCAAAAAGAAGAAATGCCCTGACAGCTCGCCACCAAATACTGCGTGTTCCTCCTTTGTCTTCGCCTTGATGAACGAGTGCCCTGTCTTCCACATTATGGGGGTGCCCCCGCTTTTCCTTATTACCTCATCAACCTGCTTGGAACAGAGGACATTGTACACTATCCTTGAACCGGGTAGGAAGTTTAGTATGTCTTTTGCAAAGATCGAGACCAGCGTATCGTTCCAGATAAGAGATCCCTCATGGTCTACCACCCCCATGCGGTCGCCGTCGGTGTCGTATGAGAATCCGAGATCTGCCTTCTCGGCTATTACGCGCTTCGCAAGCCTCTCCTGTACGTCTTTCTCTGTCGGGTCCGGCGTGCCTACCGGGAACGTCGGATCCGGAGTCGTGTTCTGCTCTATGACCTCGCATCCTGCACGCCTGAGTATCTCTGGAAGGAAGGGACCTGTGGTTCCTGCACACGAATCAACTACGATCTTAAACTTGCCTATCTTGTCAGTTCTTGTAAAAAGGTCCTCGATGTACTCCTTGGTTATGTCCTTCTTTGCATACTTGCCCTTCGGCAGCCTGGTCTTGAACTTTCCGCTCTTCACGAGCTCACGGAATGCTATTATCTCCTCGGTCAGCATCGTTTCAGAGAATCCAGTGCCGAACTTGAAGCCGTTGTACTCTTTTGGATTGTGAGATGCGGTTATCATCACAAGCCCGCGTGTCCTGAAGTAATATACTGCAAAATAGCCTATCTGCGACATGGTCATGCCTATGTCATAGACGTTTATGCCGGATTCGGTAAGGCCCTTGACCATTATGTCCCTGAACCTCGGGCTTGACTCCCTGTTATCGTATGCAACAACGCAGTTGAAGATTCTCCTCTCGAGGAGCCATGTGGCGTAGCCCTTTGCGAGCAGGGCTACGTTCTCCTCGTTTATCTCGCTGCCTACGAGCCCGCGGACGTCGTAGCCCCTAAAAACGTGGTCTGGGAGTTGCTTTGCTATGTTAACACCGCGATAGTTTATCGTTTAAGCAGCCATATATACATAAGCTATCTCTTCCGCCATCAATCGGGCCTATACTCTGCCGCAGGCGTAAGTCAGGTTTGCTGTGCAGGCTGCGCCTGCTCATCCTCCTGCGCCTTCTTCCTCTTCTTCTGCTCCAGGGGGATAGTGAACCAGAAGGTGCTGCCCTTTCCCTGGCCCTCCGACTCCACCTTTACCCTGCCGCCGTGCATGCTGACGATCTCGCGCACTATCGAGAGGCCCAGGCCTGTTCCCGCCTTCGGCTGCATCGTCAGGTCTTTCCTCGAGACCTGGTAGAACTTCTTGAAGACCTTGGGTATGTCCTCCTTCTTTATGCCCACTCCGGTATCCACGACCTCCACCCTGACGTTCTTGCCCTTCCTTGTAACGTTGACGCGTATGCTTCCCTGCTCGGTGAACTTGAGCGCATTGTCTATAAGGTTTACAAAGACCTGTATCAGCCTGTTCGGGTCGGCATTTACTTCAGGAACATTGTAGTCGATGTTTATAGAGAACTCAAGTCCCTGCGCGTGCGCGCGCTCTGCCAGCGCCTTTATGCTTGGGTTGTCCGCAATCTCCTTGAAATTCACCTTTTGCACGTCGAGCTTTATCTTCTTCGACTCCAGCTTCGCCACCTCGAGGATCTGCGTTATCAGCTGCCTGAGCCTGTCCACTTCGCCAGATATGGTCTCGAGCGAGCTCCTCTGTTCGTCTGTCAGCGCGCCGAAGTCGCCGTTGAGCATGAGCTTCGAGTAGCCCTGTATGCTCGTCAGCGGAGTCTTGAGGTCGTGCGATATGTTGTATATGAACTGTGTCTTCAGGTCGCTCTCCGCGGCCTCCTTCACGTACTTCTTCTGGGCCTCGTCAGCCACCTTCCTGAGGATCTCCATGCGCATTTTCGTGAGCAGCTCCTTGCCCGTTATAACGTAGCCTATGTGATTGCCGGAATCGTCATTCATGCTGAGCAGGCTCGCATCTATCGGGACAGGGTCCTGGCTCACTTTTGAGCGCATGCTGAGGAAGAGGCCGGTGGCAAGTCCGCTCTTCCTCGCCCTGGGCAGCGCCTCGTTCAGCCTTGTCTGGCTCTCCTGGTCTGCGCAGAGGCTCGAGACAGGCACGCTGGAGACCTCGCTGTTCCTGTACCCGAGCACCTTCTCCGCTGCCCTGTTGAGCGCTGACACCGAGCCCATAGTGTCAAGCCTGATTATCACGTCACCTGACATCTGTATGAAGTCTTCTGCAAACCTCTTTGCGGTTGCTATCTTCTTCTCGTAATCGCTGGTTATTATGCAGGAGTAGCCGACCTGGTTCTTCAGCAGCGTAACCCTCGCGTCAACGTAGAGGTCATTGCCGAGGTTCAGCCTCGCCTGCCTTACGATCCCGGAATCGCCCATCTCCGCAAGCTGCTTCTCTATTCCGACCGAGTCGGATATCATGTCAGTCAGTTTCATCCCGAAGAGCGCGTTCTCATCGGTCCTGAGAACCCTGTCCACGTTCCTGCTTGTCCAGAGCACCTTGAGGTCGCCGCTTAGAAGCATGTAGACCTCCTCGCCGTAATCGAAGAGCCTGGTCTTGCCCTCGAGCTCCAGGAGCTCGGTCTCGTCCTGTATAAGCACGTGCATGAGCTTGTCGCTTATCTTGCTCGAGGTAAGGAGGAACTCCCTCTCCGGATAGAGAGTGCTTCTCACCTCTATCGGCTTGCCCCGCATCAGGCTGAGGATATCGTCGTCGCCAATCGAGAAGAACTCGCGCATGTTCTTGCCCTGCATCTCCTTGACCGGCTTGTCCACAAGGTTGAGCATGCCCTTGTTGGCCTTCAGTATGCCTGCAGACGAGTCCATTAGCACCTGCGGAAGAACGCTGTTGAAAGCTGCGTCGAAATACCTTGCCACGCTCAGGCTCTTCTCGCGCTCGAGCTTCATGTACGCCTCTGTGCCTATAACATTGCCCAGTATTGCAAGCGAGCTCTGCATGTTCTCGTCGAACTTGTCCTCGCCCTTCGAGAGAAGGGTTATTATCCCGAGATTCCTTCCGTCTGCGGTGATCGGCAGCATCTCGCAGCTCTTGAAGCCTGACTTGAAGAACCCTATAAGCTCAGGGAAGGCAGAGTACTCGCTCAGCCTGTTGTCTACGTACGGCTTGCCGGTGTTGAGAACCACGTCATCTGCCTGGCCTGTCTGCGAATTTTTTGAGAATGTCTCCTTCGCAAGCACGTCGTCCATTCCGAACGCGTACTTGAGGCGCAGCCCAGACTTCGTCAGCAGGTCTCCCAGCCCTCCAGATTCCCTGCTGGCGCTCAATACCTCGCCTATCAGCCTGTCGATGGGATAGGGTCCTGGCATCGCAATCACTATAAATGCAGTGATTCAATATAAATTCGTTGCTATGGTCAGAGTGGAGAAGATCTTCGACGGAGTATTCAGGCTTGACGGCAAACTTGCTACAGTCAATGCCACCAAGGGCATCAAGGTCTACGGCGAGGACCTCGTAGAGGAGAACGGCGTGGAGTACAGGACGTGGAATCCATACAGGAGCAAGCTGGCAGCGGCTATAGCAAGGGGCATGTCGCATATGGAGATAAAGGACGGAGCGAAGGTGCTCTACCTTGGCGCTGCAACTGGCACCACAAGCAGCCACGTGAGCGACATAGTAGGTAGCAACGGGAGCGTATACGCTGTGGAAATATCCGAGAGAAGCATGCGCGACCTGCTCAAGGTGGCAGAGTCAAGATCAAACCTCTTCCCGATGCTCTACGATGCAAGGAACCCTGGCGCATACTCGGACGAAGTAGGCAAGGTTGATGTGATCTACCAGGACATAGCCGCTCCAGACCAGGCCGATATACTGCTAAGAAATGCGGAGCTGCTGAAAAAGCAGGGTTTCGCATACGTCGCGGTCAAGTCCCAGAGCATAGACGTCTCAAAGGACCCTCGTGAGGTCTTCAGGCAGTTCATCGATTCGGTGTCAAGTCATTTCAAGGTTCTCGAGTCGATAAACATTGAGCCTTTCGACCGTATGCACCTATTCCTCGTGCTTGCCAAGAAATGAATGTAAACTAATGCTATGATATTTTAATGTATCATGGCAAATCGTATCATGGACATTTCCGGATACCTAAGGAAGCTCGATGCTGCCCGGTTCTCAAGCCTGGAATGTACTGCATGCGGCTCATCCGTCCTTGCGCCTGGTCCTGCAGCATTCTGCCAGTTCTGCGAGATGTACGCGGCTGAAGGAACGAAAAAGATGGAGAAGAGTGCAGCAAAACAGCTTAGCCTCGCACACTCGTCGATCTCGAAGGGCAATCTCCCCGGAGCGGCAAGCTCGTTGGAGAAACTTGAGGAATCCGAGGATCCGGTGCTTCTCTACGGCATAGGCAGCATATACAAGGTGCTCTCCGATTACACATACATGTCCGTCAACTACTCCCTCAGCGGATTCATGTATTCGAATGCTGACAAGAGAAAT
>JASHTL010000067.1 GCA_030040595.1 Microcaldota archaeon | reverse complement strand
GACAAGGAAGCCGCAGTTGTTGTACGCTCTCACAAGCTTTTCTTCCCTTACAAAACCAGCGAATCGTATGCTCTTGTCAAGACCGAGAGATGCGGAGAGCTGCCTATAGTTATCCTCGTCAGGGCCTTCGCCGATTATTCTTAGTATCTCCTTGCCTTTGAGAGCAGGATATCTCTTGACCACCTCCGCTATGCCGCGTATAAGGAAATTTACCTTCTTCTGCCTCTCATCAAGCCTGCCCACGTAGAGGGCACCGTTATACTCCTTCTTTATATCCAGCTTCCTGAACTCCTTGTGCGCTGCTATGTTTATGTAGCTGACCTTTGTCTTGCGCGGATTGAAGAACGTCTTTGCAAACGCGTATTGCTCTGCGGTTATGCCGACATAATAGTCGAGCAGGCGGATCATGTATATCGTATATAGGTATCTTATCACCATCTTTGGCAGCAGTTTCTTTATTCCTGCCTTGCTGAAGTTGACCAGCACATTTCCCCTGTCAACATAAAGGAATTTTGTTGCTTTTCCCATCTTTCTTTTGTATTTAATTGCTATTGGGACGTCTCTTATAGAATTAAGGAAGACTAGGTCGTATTTCTTCTGGAAAATATCTTGATACGGAACAGTTTTTACGTTTTTGTCTATCTTTGAGAGGTCCGCATATATGTCTGCCTTATACTTTCCAGTCTTATTGAAGCCCTTGTACATGTTATAAGTATCTATGACTGCGCCTCCCACCGTAAGGAAGGACCCAGATTCAAGCAGCAATAGTCTCTTTATCGCATCACCATCAGTACTCTCAGATATTCATAGAGGGTTAGTAATTTAACCCTTTGTTGTGTAGGTTCATCCGATGAAGCGGTTATATCTTGTCGGTGTAGATTCATTGCCTTTGTGGATACTGAAAGAACTCTCAAAAAAGCATAATCTTGGCGCTTTTAACAGACTGGTTGACACGAACAGGACAACTGAGATAAAATCGACATTGCCGCCGCTGACAGGACCTGGCTGGCCAAGCATATATACTGGGCTGACCCCGGGAGAACATGGAGTACCAGATTTCTTTGTGATGAAGAAGAATTACACGCCAGATATAGTCTATTATGATTCAAAGAAGACGCCTCCGTTCTGGAAGAGACTTGCGCAAAGCGGGAAAAAGTGCCTTATAGTAACTCCAGCGACAGAGATAACGCTGCCAGATTATGCAAACGTTGACATGATAACAGGATTTCCTTTGCCATCGAAGACGAACAGCAAGGAGCTTCAGAAGCTAATGGACAGTTACAACTTCCATGGCGAACCAGATGTCGAGAAAGAGATGAAGGCGGGAAAGCTGAGCGAGAAGGATGCTGTCCATCATTATCTTGAGAGCATAAACGCCAGGGCAACGATAGCGAAGAGGATGCTTGCAAAGAAAAAGTATGACTTTGTTTATGTCTGCTTTACCGAAACGGACAGGATACAGCACTTTGTACTGGGGAAGAAGGAGAGAGATGAATACCTTGTGCCGGTCTACAGGGCCATAGGGGATTTCATATCGTACATATTGGCTAGAGTTGACAAGGAGGACGCAGCGTTTGCAATAGTCTCGGATCATGGCGCACAGGCGATAAAATCAAAGTTCCTTCTCAATGCGTGGCTGGTTGAGAATGGATACCTTAAACTAAAGCCAGCCGTAGCAGCAAAGATGGCGGAGGCGAAATCAAGAGGAGGCATGCGGTACAGTTTAAGGGAGCAGCTGATGAGGAATAGTGCCTTGAGGAAAAGTTATGATGCGTTGCCTTATGGAATAAAGAGGATCGCTTTCAAGAGTTTCGGCGCGGTCTTCTCTGGAGCATCGCCAGGAGAGTCGAGGCTGCATCTCTTTGATTTTGATATGAGGCACAGTAAGGCATTCGCAGCAATATCGAATAATCCTGTTGCAACCATCTGGATAAACGACGAGAGGTTCACGGAAGGGATAGTCTCAAAAAAAGACAAGGAAAGGATAAAGGAGGAGCTGAACAAAAAATTAAGCGAGGTCAGAAGCCCAGAGAAAGACAGGCTATTCGCGCAGATCTATGATGGCGATTCGTATTACAAGGGCACCAAGAAGTTCATAGCGCCAGACCTGCTCGCTCAGGCGAAGGACGGCTACACAATTGACATCTTTAACTTCTCGAGAAGCACTTTTTACAGCAGGCCTGAAGGGGCGAAGAGCGGCGACCACATATTATACGGAGTGTTTGGTTTCTACTCTAAGAAAAAAGTTGAGATTAGAAACCTGCAGCTAGAAGACGTCTCAGGCATAATACTTGACTACTTTGGATTAAAGGGGATGCATTAGTTGCGGACGCGCCAGGAGTAAAGTCCGCCAAGCACGAAATCGGGGGTGTACAATTGGAGTCCCTTCCCGGAAAGTGCCTTGAGGAGTTTGTATCTGCTCTCTTCCTCGACTATGAATAGAATATGGCCACCTCCGCCTCCCCCCATCAGCTTGCCTGCCTGCGCTCCGTTCGCCTTCCCAAATTCTATCAGGCCATCTATCTGCCTGCTGCTCATCGTGTCAAGCAGCGCGCGCTTGTGCTGCCAGTCATCTTCTATTATGTCTGCAATTTCGTCCATCTCGCCGGTGTAAAGCCGCTCCTTGAGCTCCTTCGAGTTTCTCTTTGCAGCAGCCAGATGTTCAAGCACCTTAGGATCCGATTTGTTTATCATGTCAATCAGCTCCTTGACAGTATTAGTCGATTTCCTTACTATTCCGCTGTGTGAAATGACAGTCCTGAACTGTAGCTCCCTGAGCGCCGATTCATCTATCTTCATGCTGTTGACAACGACCTTCTTTTCCTGGAACTCTATGTAGTTCAGGCCTCCGAAGACAGAGGAATATGGATCCTGCTTTCCAGCGTATATGCCAAGCTCGTTGCGCTCAAGCTTGTGCGCAAGCTCTGCTATGTCATACTGGTCCATGTGCAGGTTGAGCCACTCATTGAAAGTTCCTATTATTGCCACAAGAGATGCGGATGATGAGCCAAATCCGGAACCATATCCGAGATCGCTGTTTATCACAAGCTCGAATCCCTTCTTTGGCGAGAAATGCTTTATTATAACTTTATAGAAATCACTTATCCTTGATAGATTGTCAAGCGTGCCTTCCTGGTTTACATCTAGGCCGTCCTGCTGAACCTTTATCGCCTTGTCCTTTCTCTCCTTGAGAGTAGCATATGTGTATATGCCAAGCGCAGTTTCGAGGGTCGCGCCTCCGCCATTCTTGCTGTAATATTCGCTTAGGTCAGTAAATCCCCCGGCATAACTGAGCCTGTATGGCGCCCTTGACCGTATTATCCAGCTTCCCATCTCATCTCCATTTCGTTTTTGGCGCAATTACGCCCCTGTACGGCTCAAGTCTTTCCTTGTTCTCCATGACGTCCCTTATCATTACCTTTAGTTCATCCCTTATGTTTCTCCTTGGAGCTGTCAGTCCCAGGGCTGGCAGCACCTTTATCTCCGGATTGTAATAGTGCTTCTCCAGTTCGACTCTAGGATTCTCGAATTCCTTTATCTGGACATTAATTCCAAGCTGTTTTGCTATCTCCTTTGTCATCTCGGCTAGCTGCCTTACGCTGTAGAGCTCTGTGAACTGGTTCGCGACCCTGTAATTCCCATGTTCTGGCGGATTGTCTATCAGGAGACTCAGCGAGTGCACACTGTCCTCAAGGGAAAGAAATGCGCGTGTCTGGCCGCCTTGTCCGTATTGAGTAAGCGGCATGCCTAGCACAGCCTCTACGCAGTACCTGTTGAGCACCGTTCCCCAGACCTCGTCAAAGTCAAGCCTGGTGAAGAGTCTCGGATCCTTTATCTCTGGTATCCTGCTTCCGTAAACTGGACCCTGCATTATGTCGGTCATTGTAAGGCCCCAGAGCCTGTTTGCGAAGAGGAGATTGTTTGTGTCGTGAACCTTTGACCAGTGGTACCATGAGCCGCCCCATTTGGGCACGGTTATCCTGTCCTCCTTTCCGTTTATGCTAACGTCTATGAATGCAGCCTCGGGAATGTCGAATTTTGGGGTACCGAACTCTCCCATGGTCCCCATCTTTACGATGTGGATCCTTGGATCCACCTTTCTTACAGCATAAATCAGATTAACGGTACCAGAAAGGTTGTTCGTTAGAGTATAATTTGCGTGCTTTACGTCTATCATAGAGTATGGGGCGGATCGCTGCTCTGCAAAGTGGACTATTGCTTCTGGATTTTCCTTCCTTATCGTCTTCTGGAGAAACGCATATTTTGTAATGTCACCCTCATAGAAGCGGATGTCTACGCCCATGACCTCCTTCGCTGCAGTAATTCTCTCTTCAGGGGAAGAGATTGGCAATGCAGTTGTAGATCCGACTTCCTCAACTGCCTTTCTTGTATAGAGGTTGTCTATTCCCGAAACTTCATGACCATCTGCAGCGAGTCTCAGAGCCAATGCCCAGCCAAGATATCCATCGATTCCTAGTATCATTACTTTCATAAAACCACTCAATAAGCGTTAACCTGAAGATGCAGCCTCATAAGTGTATCTTGATGCTCCGAAGTAGCTGTCTGGATCTCCAACGTTGAGGCGTTTTTCATCCTTCATCATGATTGCATAAACCTTCCCACCCGATTCTATA
>JASHTL010000066.1 GCA_030040595.1 Microcaldota archaeon | reverse complement strand
CCTGCAGTGATAACCTCCGGAGAGATGCTTGCGGTTATAGGCTGAGGACACGCGGTAACTGTGAACGTAACGTTCTTCACCTCGCTGTCCGTGTAAAGCACATAGTAATAGTAATTGATGCTTATGCCAGTGGGTATGAAGAGCGATGCATTCGCATAGACGAATACAGGCATGTAGAAAGTCTCTGTCGCGTTTGCGGGTATTGTCCCCACGTCGAGGTTTGTGGCGTAGACCCCCGGCGTGCTCAGCAGGTTGAGCATCGTATCCTGCATCGAACCTACGCTTCCCTGCCCGTAGTTCTTTATCGTTATTGGTATGTAGTTGGTTATGCCCCTGCAGAGCGTCGTGGCAGTTGTTGTCAGGTTGTATCCGGGGGGTGACGGCACGGGCGACGGCCCGCTCTGTCCCGCGTATACCAACACGGCCATTATTGTCAGCACAAGCATGCTTGCCGTAATCGCATTTGTTATCCTCATTTCAAGACCTCTTGTTTCTCTATTCTTCCATCGCGTATGTGGATTATCCTATCGCAATACTTTGTTATGTCCAGGTTGTGAGTGACCATCACTATTGTCACCTTCCTGTCCTTGCTAACCTGCCTGAGCAGCTTTATAACCTCGTCGCCGGACTTCGTGTCAAGGTTTCCCGTCGGCTCGTCGGCGAGTATCAGCGCAGGGTTGTTTACCAAGGCCCTGGCTATAGCCACCCTCTGCTGTTCGCCGCCGCTTAGCTGCGTCGGCTTCAGCTTGAGTCGCGCTGCCAGGCCAAGGCTTCCGAGCAGTCTGTCTGCCCTCTCCTTTCTCTCGTCCGATGAGACAGGACTTGCCATCAGTGGCAACTCGGCGTTCTTCTCCGCATCGAGTCCTGCGATCAGGTTATACGCCTGAAAAATGAAGCCGAGCTTCTTGTTCCTGAATTCTGCGAGCTGGTTCCCGTTCATCTTCGATATGGGCACGCCGTCTATGTATACCTCTCCGTTGGTAGGCTTATCTATGGTGCCGAGTATGTTCATTAGTGTGGACTTGCCGCTTCCCGACGGGCCTACAATGGCTGCGAATTCTCCCTCGCGAAGCGAGAACGAGACGCTCTCCAGGGCTGTCACGGTTATGTCTCCCGAATGGTATATCTTCTCGATATCTCTAACCTGTACAGAATAATGAGGCATGATCATATTTGGCAGAGATGGTATTTATATTTAGCTTGCTTGTTCCGCAATACGGTATCATAATGTCCTTAGCGCGTCTATAGGCTCCATCTTCGACGCCTTCCATGCCGGGTATATGCCCGCTATTATGCTGATCGCAACTGCAACCGCAATCGATTCAAGTATAACGGAGAGCGTGAATACCGGGGTTATGGTTGACGATGAAGACGAGGATGAAGTCGGTGAAGATGACGAAGTGGACTCGAAACCGCCGCCCGAACCCGATGTGGATGATACAAAGACTGCGCCTCCGCCGCCTGCTCCTGCAAAGCCCGAGCTACCGCGGTCTGCGAACGATCCGGAACCTGCGCCGCCTGTGAAAGACCCAGGAGTAACTGCGCCAGTAGGTCCGCTGTGGAGTCCCCCTGCGTATGAGATCGCATACGACGCGGCCACTCCTGTTCCCAATCCCAGAAATCCGCCGATGAAGCCTATGAATATTGCCTGGAGCATGAAGAGCACCAGCACGTCCTTGCTTTCGAAGCCTATGGACTTGAATATGCCTATGTCGTGTATCCTCTCCGAAACAGACATGAGCATGACGTTCATTATGCCTATCGCAGCCACGAGCAGCGATATGCCAGCTATTATCAGGTATAGAGTGGTGGTGCTTGACGTTATTGATGAGAATGTGCTGGCAAGCTGTGCGGTGTTTGTGATCCTTGCGTTGTCACCATAGACTACCTCCAGAAGGGAAGTAAGCGCAGTGACACTCGACGCATTTGTGGCCTTTACCAGTATCTCGCTGTACGAGTCCTTGTGGAGCAATACCTCTGCGAACGGCAGGGAGAAAAAGACTGTGTTGTCCACGGATATCAGTGACGTACCGTGTTCATCCAGAACGCCTTCTATGGACACTGCTATCTTGGATTTGGATGCTGTCTGAATTGTCCCTGTCTCTCCTGCGCCGACTTGCTGCACGTCAGGTTCCGTAGAGGAGGAGTATGCCACGTCATAACCTATTGCAGATGCAGGGGTTGTATTGTCAGAGTACAGCGATCCCTGGTAGAGGAATGTCGAATTTCCCATAATCTCGGAAAGCCCGTTTGTCGATACTCCAACTATTGTCACGGATTGGTTGACACCGTCGACAGTGAGCGTGCCGCTGCCTGTGACTATCGGGGTTACGCTGCTCACGTTCGGAAGCGAGCTTATCTCCGCAACATCTGCACTTGTAAGCAGGGTCTTTCCGCTTGGAGATACAAGTATGGCAGTAGGACCGAGGGACCCAAGGGACTTCTGTATGCTCTGGCTTTCTCCCGCGGTCTGAGACGTGAGGGCCACTATTGAAGCTACGCCTATTATGACCATGATGATGGTCAGTGCTGTCCTGACCTTCTTCTCACCAAGCTGAACCGCAGCCAGCTTCACCGTGTCCCGCGCATCCATCTTGAACGACCTACTTAGGTTTTGCGGCAGACGCTGCCCGCCTCTGCCTCATCATCTGCAATCCGAATATAGCTCCTATTATCACAATGAATGTGCCTATTGCAATGTATAGTCCTATGTTGCTGCTCGATGATGAGCTTGACGCTGCAGCTGTGGATCCTGCTGTTCCACTGGATGAGGCTGAGGAGCCGCTGGTGACGTTTACAGTGACGTTGACGTACGAGCTTGATGTCTGCCTGAAACTACCCTGGTAGTCCAGCTTTATGGGTATCTTGTAGGAGCCTGGCTTGACACTAGAGTTGGCCATAAGCGTGATGCTTACCGGAGTAGGCGTCTCCGCTCCTATGCTTCCTATGAACGTGGAACTGGATGTGCCATAGGTTGAGAAGCCAGCGGGCAGCACCGCGCTCGCATTGGCATTGGAAACTCCGCTGGTGCCCGTATCGGTGAGCACGAACGAGACCAGGAATATGCTGCCTGCAGATACGCTAGTGGGGGTTATGCTTATGCTCGATGGTATCATGTCTACTGTGCCGCTAGATAGCATCGGGAAACTTGATTCCATCTCCTCAAATGTGCCGTTGTAGAACAGTGTAACTGTCGTGTTTAGGGAGAATATCTGGGAACTGTTCTCGTAGAGCCTCTGGATCACGTTTGCCGTGGAGTGCGGCGCCAGCGAGCTTATCTCTATAGGCGCATGGCCCACAAACTCTATGCCGCTTTGCGAGCTTGATATGGAAGTCTGCGCGGATATGTTCCGCAGCGTGGTGTTGCCAGTGTTGGTGAAGCTTAGCGTCAGGTTGTTTACCTGTCCTGACACAATCGCATATGAGGATATGTTCAGCGTGATTGGCAGGCTGCTCGGGCAGTTCACAATGTCCATGGTAAGGTTCCTGACTTCGCTGTCATTATACAGATTAAGGAATGTGTATGATATTGGCACCTGTATATTGATCAGTCCTATTGGTGCGCTAAGGTTTACGAATACAGGCATATCGACCACAGTGGAGTTGTGAGGGTTTATGCTGTTTATGGTTTCGGTGGCAGGCGCTATCAGGTTCTTGTTATCCAGCGAGAATGAGACGTCCTGCATCCCTGCGCCATCATAGTTGTTGCTGTTGTCTGTTATGTTGACAGGCACAATGTTGCTTATGCCCCTGCACACCGTCTGCGTTGATGTGCTTATTACAAAACGCGGTGGCGGTGGAATCGGGGAAGGCCCGCTGAGTCCTGCATATGCCAGTGCCGGTATCAGCATTGATATCAGCAAAAACGCCCTTATCCTAAGCTTTGTTCCTTGGTCCATCTCAATACCTCTTTTCCTCCTTGTCCAGCCTGCCGTCCTTTATGTGTATAACATGGTCGCAGTGCCTTGTCAGGTCCGGATTATGGGTGACCATGATTATCGTTACATTCTGCTTCTTGCATATATCCTTGAAGAGCCTTATTACCTCGTCGCCCGACTTCGTGTCAAGGTTTCCCGTCGGCTCGTCGGCGAGTATCAATGAGGGGTTGTTGACAAGGGCCCTTGCGATGGCGACCCTCTGTTGCTGTCCGCCGCTGAGCTGTGTAGGCTTCAGCTTGAGCCTATCGGCAAGCCCCAGCTCGGCCAATAGGCCGTCAGCCCTGCTTCTCCTTTCCGAAGCGACCATGGGGTTCACCATCATTGGCAGTTCAACATTCATCTCCGCAGTTATTCCATTGACAAGGTTATATGCCTGAAAGACAAAGCCGAGCTTCTTGTTCCTGAACCTTGCAAGGTCCGTGCCGGTCATCTGGGAGGTAGGTACGCCGTCTACGTATATTTCTCCGCTTGTGGGCTTGTCTATGGTTCCCAGGAGATGCATCAGGGTTGACTTTCCGCTGCCTGACGGTCCCACTATGGCTGCAAATGCGCCTTGCCTAAGCGCAAATGAGACATCGATAAGCGCATCTACCTCTATTGCAGCGGTCTTGTAGACCTTTGATACGCTCTCGACCTTTACCGAGTAATTTACCATTAACTCACTTGCCTTTAATTTGCCGCACCGACTTGGATTAGCAATGGATAGTGCTACGTATATAAACGTTCTACTAAGCTTCGCTTTTTGTTCGCTTTTTACTATAGTACTGTATTTCGCATTAAAAACGAAACGTGAAGATATGCTTATATAGCTTGGCTAATACAAGGGTGTAGGACGATAAAGCATGATGGCTATAATAGAAAGGTCGATACCTGTCGCAATCGTTGCTTCTTCTACAATAGCATTGGGCTTGATTGTCGTTTATTACGCTCTATTAGCATTCAAGGTGAATAGATGGCAGTGAACAACGCAAACGTGGGATGGTCAGGCACAGAGATGGCTGGAATAATAGTTATTGCACTGGGAGCCGCATTCCTGGCATATTCAACATATTCATACTTCACCCCTACAACGATAATATCTCATTCATTCAACGCGAGCTCTTTCGGAGGAGGGAACGTCGTATCGCGTGGAGGTGGCAACTTTACAAGGGGCGGTAACTTCAGCAGGACTGGTTTCACAGGTAGCCCTGACGCGTTTGGCACTCCGATATTGCTTAGGATAGGAGACATTCTGTCAGGGATATTGGCCGTATTGCTTGGCGCGATGCTGTTCAAGTACGGCGGCCTGAAGAAGAGGCTTAAGTCAAAGTAGCCGTATCATGCGGCACAGGTGGAGCATAAGGAGAACTGGTGTATATGAGCAAGCACGGAACCACAAAGGATAGGATATTGAAGCTCATTCCCGAGGGCAAGACGAACCTGAGCAGCATAAGCGAGGCTCTGGAGCTTGCGCCATCTACTGTCAGCAAGCACTTGCATGATCTTGAGAGCGCAGGGCTTATCGAGCCGAAGGACACCACATTTGCGCCGAAGTGGAAGCATTATAGGATAGTGCAGGCACAGGAGGAGAGCGAGAAACAGGTGGCCTCTCCAATACCGAACAGAAGCGTGGCCTGGAAGAGCGGCATTATAATGGCAGTAGCGTTGCTTGCTATTTTCAGTTATACTTATTACACGAGCATAAGTTCCATATATGTGCCAATAAGTATCACAGATCCTCCGCAGGTGCCAACGGGTACGCAATCCCTTTACATAAACTATTCCTCGCTTAAGGTTCACCTGGTAAGCCAGAACAGCTCCAGCTGGATCTCTATAAACTCCAGCGGCACGCTCAACCTGCTGAGCCTGATAAATGAAAGCGAGGTCATAGGCTCGGTAAAGATACCTTCCGGATCCAGGATTAGCAAAGTAAGGTTCAATATAACCTCTGCAAACATAACCGTAGACAATGTCACATATCCTGTCATCCTGTCAGACAGTGTAATAGTCGCTGCTGTCCAGGAGAATAAGTCGCTTAACTCATCTTCAGGCGTACTCCTCGACTTCTCTCCTGCAGTGCTGGAACAGCAAATGCAGAATGCGACAACATTCGTGCTGCTTCCTTCCATAAGTGCGGCAGTAATACCTTCGCCAAACGGGCTGTACGGACCGGGAATAAACAATTTTGTAGCAGTGCACGCTAGATATCCGATTATGCAGGCTGCCGGACCCTTCCTTCAGCAGCAGGCCAATATAACTGTCGACAGTGCAGTGCTCTCAGGCTCCGGCAACGGAACATCGCTTAATATCACGATCACGAACGATGGCAACTCGAACGCTACAGTATTTGGGGTAGTGCTGGGCCAGAATGATGCGATGATACCTGGTCAGGTAACGCCTAATTTCACAGGAAACTTCTCTGGAAACGGAAACATGCCTTATGTCACAAATGCCCAGGGACCCGGCGGAAAAGTCTGGGTCATCCAGCAGTATAACGGAAGCGTCATGATAAACGGCGGCGGCTTCAACAGGACGATCATACCCTATCCAAAGAACGGCACCTTCAGGGTAAACCTGACAATGCCTATAAACAGCATAGTAATAGTGAGGGGCAATGCGAGCGGTTTAATCCCGCCTCCCATAGGCCCGGTAGGGCCGATGCAGGCTACGGAGCACGTTGCGTTTACAGTATACAGCAACGGAACCATGGAGCAGATGGGACGTTTTACTATGTCACTGCCCGTGGGCAACTCTTCCATTAACGAGTTAGGCTATGTCATTCCGGCCCATTCCAAGGTCTCGCTCCATTATAACGGCGCTATAACGGTAGGATACCACATCTTCGCAAACGCATCTGGGCAGTACAGCGTGGACATACTCACGGACAAGGGCCTTGTCCAGGCAAACGTCTCCGCTAGCTAGATTTGCCTGAGGAAACAGGGCCTGTCTCAGCCGCTTTCATATCCTCGTACTTCTTTCCGAACACCTTAGCGTCGCGTTTGCGCAGGATGAACTGCACGCTCAAGCTTATCGCAATCGTGAAGATTATGAAGTAGATGTTATCCTGGAATCCCGTGTACTTTACCTGCGTGACAAGCAGGTTGTATGTATACTGGCCTGACGGGAAGATGGCCGGGAGTATGAAGAAGTAGAAGGCTATTGAGACAACGAGCAGCACAGGCATCGACTTCATCTGGTGCTTGGTGCTCTCCATCGATACCTTCATCATCTCGTTCTGCTTTGCAAGCATCTCCTGCTGGCTCGCATTCCTCTTTGTCATCTCCTTCAGGTCGCTCATGTGGTCGTTCAGCTTTCTCTGGAGATGGTATGTCTTTTCAGCGTTTGATATCGTCCTCTGGATGAGGATCGATATGGCCACGTCGACCGCAGCTATTCCTAGGAGAGTGATCAGAATTATATCCTGGCTGACCATTTATTCATCCAAATCAGGAGACGAAGTGCTCCTTGACTATCTTTTCGAGCTCCGCCATCGCCTCGTGCTGTTTCCCGTCGCTGTTGTAGATTATGTAGATAGGTATGCTAAGCGTTATGGCGCATGACGAGAGGATTGCAAGGTTTATGTTCCTCTGCTCCTCTATCTCAGCTTCCGTGTCGTTAATGTTGCGCCTGTTTGCCTTTGAAGGGTCGTTATGCCTCCTCCTCCATATCTCCTTTGC
This sequence comes from Microcaldota archaeon, assembly GCA_030040595.1. Classification (GTDB taxonomy): domain Archaea; phylum Micrarchaeota; class Micrarchaeia; order Micrarchaeales; family CABMGC01; genus JAKAVK01. Next base: position 304 of record JASHTL010000066.1, on the reverse strand, counting down.
AGTAGCGTCTATGTAGATTATGGCCTTTATCCTTATGTGCTCCAGTTCCTTTATCGTGACTCCAGGTATGTACCGCCTGCCGTACTTTATCGTAAGGTGCGTGTCTATTATCGTATCCTGCTTCCTGGCTATTATGTTGGCGAAGGCTTCCTCGCGGTCCTTCTTTATCTGCTCCTCTGTCATCATGCCAAGCTGCTCCCTGTCTGTTATTCCGGACCTTTTCTTGGCTATGGAGAGGAGCTCGTCGCCGAGGTTCACTACTGAGAGCTTTCCGTTTTTCTTCTCCTTTAGGCCTTCTAGCACG
>JASHTL010000065.1 GCA_030040595.1 Microcaldota archaeon | reverse complement strand
TCTCCAGGCTTATAAAAAACGTCGCATTTGCTTCGGTTGTATTTCGTTTTTTCCTCGGAATAGCGCTATGGAGGATTGAGAAGGTGCGCAGGTATGGCCTCTATGGCTATGTACCCTGATATGAGGCTTGCCGCAAGCATGGCGAGGAAGAAGATCGCAAGGCAGAGGTACCAGCCTTTCCACGGGTTCTTCTTCAGCCCTGGCAGCCTCTCCATTATGAGCGAGACGGGATATGCGAATATGCCGGCTATTCCGAAGAAGACGTAGAGCCCGAGGAGCGCCTCAGGAACAAGAGTAAGGCCTATGCTGTAGCCCTGTATGCCGTAGAATATTGTCATTACGCCCACGAGGAGCGCGAAGAATCCCACGTAGTCGTATCTTGTCTTGAAGCGTATGGCCAGCGCGAGCGCAAGGATCACCAGGCCGAACGAGACAAGCGGGTCGTAGAAGAGTATGTTGTAGCTTCCCGGAAGCGGCCACGTGAACTGGCCGTATGCGCCAGTTATGACCATGTATAGCCCGACGAGCATCAGCGGCACGGATGCGCCTGCTATGCATGCCTCGAAGTCCTTTTTGCCTTTCCTGAACTCCCAGAATACCGAGCCGAGCAGGTATAGCACAATGAAGCCGGCAAGGCTGAGCAGGAAGAGGCTGTATGCGACATTGTCTATGAATACCATGATTCCCAATTCGGATGGTTATTACAGCTTAATAAGCTTGCGCCAAGGCCAAGCATAGCTCAGCCTAGCCCAGGCTAATGGGTAAGGAGCTCTGGCCGATTGGCGTATGCTAGAGTATCAGCAACCTGTTTATCAGGTTGAGTTGCCGATGACTCCGCCCTTCCTGTGCTCAGGTGACGAGGCGTTGTTTGCTTCCGTGTTGTAGCCGCCGCTAGGGTAGCTTATTGTCGTTCCCGGGCCTGTGCTGCCAGTCGATACCGAAGTTACAGCGTTGCTTACAGTGCTTGCTGCAGTAGTCGGTGCTGTCACAGCAGTGGTAGGCGCAGCAGTCGTAACCGGACTTGTAGTTGTCACAGATGATGCGGGCGTGCTACTTGATAGCAGAAAATATGCCACGGCGATCACTATTATGACCAGAACTATTACTCCGATTAGCAGAGTATTGTTTGCCATGCTAATAACTTAGAGGCACGGCATTATAAACATTTCGATATGCTCTGCCTTCATTGGAAACCTAGGCGCTTTAATATCCCGGGTCACATCCGGGGATGTAGCATTAATAAATGGCTTGATCGTATCTAGAGGTGATGGCAGAACCATTCGAGGAGTCCACGGAGACGGTGAACCATGACGAGGTTGTCCTCGAGACCGAGCTTGCCGTGCTGAAGGCGCTTATGTCGGCCATCGCATCCTCAGAACGGGACTTTATCTCGGCCGAGTTCAGGCGCATAGTGCAGACGCCGGGGATACTCGAGCGCGCGGACGAGATGATGCCGTACCTTTACGCAGCTGCCTACGTGAGCTATGCGGGCAGGGAGATAACTGAGGAGAACGTCGGCACGGTGCTCAGGGCTGCGGGATTCATACCGGACAGGAGCCTGATGAGGCTGCTGGAAAATGCGAACGTGAAAAGTCATTTGATATACATTTACAGCTACTATTTCCTTGTGGCGCTCGGCAAGATCGGGAGTGCAGAGGAGATGACAACGCTCGCCAAGGCGCTTGACGTCGATGCTGATGAGGGAAGGGCGAACGACGTGCTCCTCTTCCTTAGGTCCACGAAGCAGGGGCAGGCCTAGACCGGGCCGGAGACAGAGTATATAAGCTTGTCAGCTGTAAATTAATCGATTGCATGGCGGAGAATGACCTCCAATTGCTTAGGGAGCTGGTGGCGCTGGATACAAACTCTGTCACGAAGAGCAATTACGAGGAGATGGCGAAGCTCCTGAAGGAAAAGCTCAAGGGCATCGGCGCAAAGGTCGATGTTGTATATGCCAAGGCTCCCGACGGCAAGCCGAGGCCGAATGTCATCGGGCGCATCGATAACGGGGCTGCGGAGACGATAGGCCTAAACTCGCATTTTGACGTGGTTACTGTAAACCTGCGGGACTGGAAGACCGATCCTTTCAGGCTTACAATCCGTGGCGAGAGGGCCTTCGGCAGAGGGTCTGTGGACGACAAGTCCGGCATAGTCGCTTCGCTCATTGCTGCGCAGAATGCGAAGAGCAAGACCAACATAGAGCTGATCTACACGTGTGACGAGGAGGTGGGATCGAGATACGGCCTTGAATGGGTGGTCAAAAACAGGAGGAAGGCGATAAGGAGCGATTATGCAGTGATACTGGACACTAGAAAGAAGATAGCAGTGGGCGGAAGCGGGGTGACCATGGGAAGGATAGTCGTAAGGGGCAAGGAGGTCCATGCGGGATACCCTTTCCAGGGGAAGAATGCGGTTGCCATTGCCCTGCCATTCCTGCAGAAACTGCAGGCTTTCGAGGGTACAGCTGCAAAGTACGTATCAAGATACAGGGGGGACCTGGACAAGAAGGTATACGGCAGGTTCAACATAACAGTGGTGCATGCGGGAGATAAGGAGAACATAATACCTGGCGTGCTCGAGGCAAAATTCGATATGCGCAGTCCGCCGGAAGTCTCGGTGAAAGAGCTGCAGAGGAAGTTCATAGCGCTTTTTGATAAGACGAGAAGGGAATACGGCATCGATGCAAGGCTGGAATTCACGGCGCTGCACGACAGCTATCTCGCAAGCCCAAATTCAAAAATAGTGAGGAAGCTGATCAGCGCGACAGGCGAGAAGAACCTGTACGGCACGTTCGGAGGCAATGACGGGACATTCCTCTTTGAGGCGGGCATACCTACCGTGGCGTACGGTGTTGGAAATCCATCGCGCCACAGGGCAAACGAGTACGTGAACGTCAGCAGCATGAGGACCCTTGAGAGGGAGCTCGTCACGCTTCTTGAAACATTCTAGAAGCTCATTCCCTCCTTAGTCCCCTTTCATGCAGCTCCTGGACTATCTCATCCCGTCTCTGCACGTCCCTGGCCATGACCATTATTTTCACAGACGCGTCGGGAACTACGTTCGGGCCGCTAACGTATGTCTGGAACGAGAGCGGCACCACAAGCCCGTCCCTTGGGTTTCCTCTGACGGCAAGCTCCCTTCCGACTATGTCAACGTAATCGGAGATGTTCATGAAGTAACGTGGGCTGCCGTCACTGGCATGCGCCTTGACGTCGAATGATACCCATTCTGTTGCGCCCAGCTTTGCCGCTGCGATGGTGGGGAACGTGCTGGAGTTTGGCCTCGCGTTCACCTCGGTCACAAGTACCTTTCCGTCAGAGAGTAGGAAAGAGTCCACGCCGAGTATGCCATAGTAACCCCTCGCCTGTATGCTGCGCGCAGCCTTCGTTGCCTGATCCTCTATGTCTGCACGGACTTGTTCGGATGGGTGGAACCTTACGCTGCCAAGGAACTCGCCGTCGGATCCGGTAAGCTGCTTTGTGTGGCAGACTATCCTTATCTCGCCGGTCTTGTATGTCATTATCTGCGTATTCACATTGACCGCTATCGGCCCGCTGTTCTTTGCGGAGCTTTCCAGCACGAACGCAAGTCCTTTCGGAGAAACCTTCTGCTTAGGCCAGAACCTTGCTATGGTGATTGCAGCTTCCCTGAGCTTAAACGCGTCAATGGCCCTGTGTCTGATCTTGCGCATCTCCCTGATCACGCTGTCTGCGGTGACCCTGGGTATTTCCATAACGAGCATTCCGCCACCCGCGTAGTCAAGCTTTAGCCATGCCCCATGCTTGCTTCCGCCGAACTGCCTGGCTGCGGGGCGCACATCCTTCCAGTCCTCTATCACTGCACCAGGGGCCATTGTGTGCCCAAAGCTGTCAGAGTCAAGCCTCAGGAATCTCTTGTTGTTTGTCTGATGGCTGTCAGGGAATCCCACCGGGTTCAGTCCTATCGACCTTGCCTGTTCATCAACCTGCGGGCACGAGAATGCCGGTATAAGATATCCGGTCCCGTCGTTGCATATTGTGACTTTCTGCTGTCTCAGCTGTTCGACCGCGTCGTTATACGGATACCCGAATACCTTTTTGGTCCTCACGAACTCAGGATCCACCTGGATAACCCTTGCCGTGTCAGGTATCAGGCCTATCCCCTCAAGGTACTGTAAGTGCCCGTCGATCATCCTTGTGGTTATCACTGTCTCATCATGGCTTACGGCAGCAACCGCCCTGACTGCCGTGGAAGCCCAGTTGACCCCCTTGTCAGGAAAGAGGAAACGGTCGTCTGGCCCCACTGCGTTGTAAACAGTATACGCCCTGCCCTCTAAGCCGTTTGCCCTTAATACCTCCCTGCCTATTGAATACCATGACAGATCAGATCCTTGATCCGATGGCCTTCTCGCTCTACTTGCAACCGCATTCATTTTTTACACCATTATCATGATTTTTCTCAGTTTTAACTCACCATTGTTTATTGCATAAAGACCGCAAAGAAGAGAAGAAGCCTTTATGCAGACAGGAGCAAGTCTATAAGCTGTACTATCTGCAACAGAAGTACCTGGCCAATGCTGAGCATAAGGAACTGGTTGTCGTATTCGTTTGCATTGGACACGTTCTTACCTTCCTTCAATTGTGACTTAACCTATAGTTGCACACCTTTTTAAAGTTTTCCTACGGAAAAAATCCCGTTGCTGTTAGGCAAGGCTCACAATGAACGTTGCAATTCTGCTCTCAACACAGCGCGCTATACCCTGGCAAGGTCGCGCAGGGGCGAGTTTCCATTGAAGTCGGAGTATGCTGCCACGCGCACCTCGAACTTGGGAGGAATATTGCCGTCGTTGTCCACAGTAAGCGTTACAACGTTAGGCTGGACTATGAACTTGCTGCCTCCGGTCTCGTAGAGCTCCTTCAGTCTTCCGTATACAAAGAGCTCGGCAACCTCGCCGCCGGCCATCGCGCCGGCAGGTATCGGGTAGACGGACCTGACCTCGCTTCCGTCGGTCCTCTCGAGCTTGTCCGAGAGCTTGAGTATCGCGCCGGTATATGCCATGTCAGGGTACCTGTCCGCGTTCTGCCGCATGAACTCGATTATCTGGTCTGTGGCGCGGCTGAAGCTGCTGCTGAGCTTCAATGCCACGTTTATCTCGCGCGCAGGGAAGACGTCGACGCCATGCGCGTCAAGCTCATTTCTAAGGGCGTTGAGAAGCGCAGAATTTATCCTTTTGTCCGATATCACCTTTCTTGAAGAGGGCGTGGGCGAGAAGATTGCGCCGCCGGGAAGCTCGGGTATTATCAGGCCCTCCTCTTCAAGGTGCCTGGTGCCGTAAGGATAGGCGAAGAGCTTCACTATAACGTCGGGCTCTATCACGCGGCCGTCAAGGGTAGGAACCCTGAATGCGGAGCCTGACTGCCTTGCTACCGCAATCGACTGCTCGACCATCTCCAGGTCCGTTATCCCTACGCTCTCTATTCCAAAATGCCTGCCGTAGGTAAGCATCGATTGCTGGAGCACCCGGTGCTCGAACTGGAACGCGGTCATCATGCCTTCTCTGCTCGCTATCAGTACATTCTTTGGGGTCCTTCCGGTCTTGGATGCGAACTCCTGCACCACCGATCTTACATAATGCTCGATCTGATTGGCTCCTGTGCCCCTTCTCATAATCGAGATCATCTCGCTTACGCCAGCGCCGTCGTAGCCTCCGGATATGTCGAGCATGGCCAGCCTCATGCCGCCGTTCCTTGTCAAATCCGCAAGCCTCGCCACGAATGCCGCATCCTTCGTTATGCCGTCCATGCTGCCAGATTCGAAGAACCTTTCCAGCATCTCGGCCCTGATCTCCGGAGGATACAGGGTGAAATAGTCTATCTTGATCACGTTCCTGCCAGGAGCGGCGCCCTCATAAGGCCTGTTGGCGAGCTCGTGGAGGTTCTCCCTTATATGCGTCTCGAGCTCTGCTACCGAGAGCACATGGCTTCCATTGCGCCCATTAAGGTAGGTGTGGGACAGGTTCCCTGCCACAGTGTCAGCAAGGTCAGCGAAGAGTGCTGTTGCGGCCCCCATCCTGCCCGCATAAGGCTCGCCTATGGCAATGCTGTACGGCGAGAAGGTCAATGAGTTAGTTATCTTGAAGGAGCCGTAAGGCCTGGAGTCGACGTGTCTCTTGCCCATCTGTTCAGGGTCGTGGTATTCATGATCGTATCCTATTCTTATTCCAGGGTTTTTATCGAATGTTATCAGGGGTATGCCTGCTATGGCGCTGCCTGCTCCCCTCCCAACCGCGGAAAACCCCGCGTCGACCATCCATTTAAGTTCGCCGTTCTCGCTGCTGGCGTGATAGTTTCCAGGGAGCTTCAGAGTATCAGCAAATTCCTTGGCCAGTATGCCCATCTCGGATACCGTGGTCTCGCGGGTGACCCTGCTGTACCTGAGCAGCGCCTCGGCATCGACCAGCTGGACCTTTCCGAACGAGGCTCCGCCATCGACTCCAGGCACAATGAACGTATACTGCTTTGTCTGAGAACCCACATGACGCACTGTTGACGTATCAGGCACATCGCCGAGGGATGCGATCTCCCTTGTAGCTATCTCGATGATCCTGCCTGCGGTTGACGGTGCGTCGCCAAAGAGCGCGTTTTCGGCACCCACCTGCCTCAATGCGGCGCGTATCGCAATGCGTATGCTGCTCTCGATCACGTCTGCAACAACAGTCCGAGCGATCTGCGCTTCTATCTCTCCTGCAGCTATTCCGGAGCGCAGGTCTACCTTTAGCCTTGCAAGCGCCTCCTGTCCGGTCTTGCCTTGAGAATTATCCTTTGTGAGTCCGTCCCTCGAGATTATCTCCCCAAGCCTCTGGCCGTACAACGTCAGGTTTGCATTGATCTCGCTGGGTATCCGTGTCGCCTTCATCTCGGCTATCTTCTGTTCAACAATTGCGTTTTTGGCTTTTTCCACTTCGCTGCCGCGCAACTCCATCACGGCAGATATCTCGTCCTGCACGAGGCGCGTCAGTCCTGCCACAGTAGGGTCGCGTTGCTCGTATCTCCTTGCTATCTCTTCGTAGACCTTGCCCCTTACCTGTGAGTCTATAGAGACCGCCTGTTCCAGTGCGCTCTTGTATGCGTCCCTTTTTCCGGGGTCTACCAGCCCTTCGGATAGCGATTTGAGGAGCGTGAATGCGCCACCGTGTTCGGGTATTATCACAGGAGGCGACATCTCCTTGAGGTAGTCCGTTGCATTTGACGCAAACTTGAAGTGCGAACTTGCAGCAACAGCGAGGAGCGCATCAAGCCTGGCTGCCGTGTCGGCCACGTGTTCCGGGGGGAGCAGAGCGATCCTTGATCTTATCACATATTCGCTCGAGCCCCTTAGATCTCCGTTAGTTATGAACTTGACATCCGGAGCCGTTTGCAGCACGGAAATCTCCAGCGACCTGGCTTGGGGTTCCTTACCATTGGGGATATCCCGCACAACGCTGCCTATTTCCAATATCGTTGCGGCGAGCCGCGCCCTTGTACTGTCCAACCTTGTTACAGATGCCATAAGAACATCTCGGGATTCAATCTAGGTGTTTTGTTTTGCATAAAGACCACACAGAAGAAGTTATGCTGCCTTTATGCAGTAGAGCACATCCACATGCACCAGCAGAGCTGGAAGCTTGCAGTGGATGTGTACGGATAGCTAAAGCTCGCGTAAAGATACTGGCCGCTGAGGTTCCTTGCGCTCGCGATTTGCATATTAAACACTAGACTTATGTGTTACTGCCTTTTAAATATTTCCTACAAAACGGCTTTGCTCATTAATTCAATTCTGCTCATAAATTCGGAAGGTTGCTCATATTTACAAATCGGCATTCATGAACGACTATTGTTTTCCTTAATCCACTTTTCCACTTCCTCCCATGCATGAGAAAGGTTCACAGCAATACCGAATGTCTGTTTAGCAGGCGTATGATAGTCGGCATGAATATGCACGTCACCGTTCGAGTCATTACTGAAACTGAAATACCAGCCGTCTCTTGGCTTATCCTTTTCTATCGGTGTCTTGAACGTCGCATTCAATGCCCATGAAAGCGCCATGCCTGTTAAAAGTTTTCTAACACTCATGAAATAACCTATCGATAAAGCTCACAACGCATAATTACGGCAGGACATCTATGTAGCTCTTCACAGACGACCTTTGGAACTTATCACGCATACCTTTCGTTATCGTGTCCTGTTGTATCTCTGATATGACCTCGTCTATCTCGTGGTTCCTACACACAAGAAGGTGTGCTCTCTTGTCAATCCACCATTCAGCGCATCCTGCATCGTTTAAGGTCGCCATGCCATTGTATTTGGTGCAGAATTCGCAGTCATGAGACATCACGTTGCCATTATTCTGGAACGATTCTTCTACGTCTCTGAATGGCTTGTGGAATAGACCGAGACTATCATATAGTGACCCATGCTTCTCGTCAGACCTGCCGCCAAACTCTGTAAGATGCCCGTTCTGAGGCTCTATGAAGCCATCTACACCAAGTGTTATCGAACCGAGTCCAAGACTATCCGTATTGTATACGAAGAATGCCCTGCCAGTGGTCTTCGCATATACAGCTAATGCTGAGACAAAACTCTTATAACGAGCCAGTGCACCGCTGTCACTGTCAAAGTGTGGGTCTTTTACTCTGAGGAACACTGCCCTTATATCTGCTATTTCTTTCTGCTTGTCTTCATTGTTGAGTATGGCAAGAATCTCATTTAGCTTCTTGGTGTCTCTGAACAGATTGAAGTGCAGATTCAGGAGTATTGCACTGCTCCTGCCGAAACGAGTACTGGCATACGTTCCTGTTGTCTTCACAACATCGAACCAAAGGTCAAGTAAATACTTCGGACTGTCGTATTTTATCAGCGGCGATGGCGATATTATTGAGTCGGCATCGAGCTTGAACTGTTTTTCTGATGAACTTGTTATCAGGTTCATCAATGTCTTAGGGTCTGCTCTTGCAGTCGACCAGCTTTCAGGAGTCAAGTCGTCTATCGAAGAATCGTCTTTTAGAATGAACCCTCCTGTCGTAGGGTCAACAAAAAACAGATTATTTTGTTTGAGATGCTGGTGTCTCTTGAAGAGTTCACTGTTTACATCCCCTTCCGATACGCTCTCGTTTATCTTGTTGAGGAATTTAGCTGCTGCGAATATTACCTTCGTCTGTGTGAGGTGTTCGTATGCCCCAAACAAACCATCCAAGTCGACCTTCGACTTGAGTATCGCTCCGTAGCACGGAGTCGTTATCAGCTTCCCGTTCACGTTTATTACTGTCCTGCGCGACAGGAAACTCCTCTCCTTCTCCTCAACCCTAAACTCTGCTTTCGAATCCATTTTTATCAACTTCTTTTTTAACATTTTTTATATAATCCACGAAGGAGTCAAGCTCCTTCAAAGGTACAATAAGTCCACCGCTCACAGCGAGTGCACCAAGCTTGTCCTTGTTCTTCTCCTGTATGTATAAATAGTCACCTACATCATTTTCCACAACGAAGAATGCATAAGTTCTGTCATCTATTGCAAAGTCTGTCTTAAAGATTGAGTGCACCATCTTGCCGTTCGGGTAGTATACCAGAGTTGTTCCGAACTTATGGCTGTATGCCTCTCTGGTTATGGTCATCATCTCAAGATGATTCCAGATGATAGGTCTATTGAAGTAGCTTATCTTGTCCGTAATCTGCGTAATTGTAATTCCATTAGGGTTAAGTTCCAGAATTTTTTTGAGGACTGAACGAATGTATGCTTTCTTGTCCTCGCTATTAAGCGTGTTGAACTTCTCCGCATCGAAGAGGTCGTAAGGTAGCTTTATGTTTCCGTTGAGCATGGCCATCAATAATAATGGTCATTATAATGACCATTATAATGGTTATTATCTCAACGCATTTATATACTTTACTAATGTTCCTCAAACACCCGAATCATCACTTCTTTACCAATGTACTCGGTCAGTTCTGATAAGTGCGATTTACGAGTTGAAGATAGAACCCAACTTTATTGGCTGAATAAATCTAAACGATTCGATAACAAACAGCTATCACTTTCATTAATCATACGCCTTATTCGTTGTGGTATTTGGGTTTCAGTATCGTAACCTTCTCCGATTTCTTCTCTCTTAAATAGATAAACTTTAGCGTCTTCAACCTCACGAGGTGCTTGACCTAACTTTACCAAAGCCAATAGATGATAGTTCTTGCTTCTTTTTGGTACACTCCAACCTTCTATTGCGTTATAGGACTCAGTTTTTACCTGTATTGCTTTAAAGACTTCTCCATTAACCGCTATCAAATCATTACCACTATCGTATATCGGCGGCGCTGCTTGAATATTAAATGTGAGGAGTTTTAATTGGACTAATAACTCCCCCACCTTTCCTGTTTTGTGGTCTTCTAATATTTCGTTCATTATGTTATTTTTGCTCACAAATTATTTAAGTTGCTCAGTAAATAGATGTATGAGCAGGGTTTATGATCAAAGCCCTACAAAACCTTGCCTGCGCAAGATTATGAGGCAGGGCTAATGTCTTCCGGGGTCTTACCGAATAAATGCGCACGCAGCTCGTTTGCAAGCTCCGGGTCTTCCCTGCTTACGGTATTTAACATTGCGTTGGCCCTTCCATCGAGCCATTCATGCGGAGATGGACCTATCGCAGCGTAAGCTTGCCTATAGAACTCTACAGCTTCCCTGTACTCCCCGACTGTCTCTTTTACCCGCGCCTTGTATGTGTACGCCATGGCCCTATATGCGTCATCCCTTGCCCTCGCCACATATCCGTCGAATATGCCTTCCAGGTCAGTGGCTAATGGCCTTAGTACATCCACATATCCGCTCAGTCTCTCCGATCTTTCCAGTTCTGACCTGACGAAGTCTTTCAGCTCAATAGGCCCGGAAAGCCTCTTCACGTGCGCGTCTATATGCCTCTTTGTCCCGACAAACCGCGCTATTTTTTCTAGGTTTGCCAGGGCCAGTTCTGCTTCTGCATTCCTTGCCGCATGGACGGCGCCCTCCGCGAGCGCCTCAGCTAACTCGTAGCTTGTGCCTCCCCGTATCCTGATTATCTCTGCCGTCCAATAATTTCCCGCAAACCCATATTTCCTTTGTATAAGATCCGTCAACTCTGTCGCAGCATCTGTCCTTCTCTCCCTAGGAACCTCCTGTGTCCTGTGTTCGCAAGCAAACCGGAACAGATTTACGGCATAATCCATGGAATGCCTGAGCCGATCGTTTTCTACGGATGCCTTGGCACCTTCAATAAAAAGGTCAAAACTGAGAGTCTTCTCCCCCTTTGCATAGAATAGCATACCTGCCCAGAAATGACCAGGTCCCGGCTTTTCAGAGATCATTAATTCCGCCAACTCTTCAGTTTTCTTGTCCAGATGCTTCTTCAGCTCGCCCCTCTCACCGTCGTCCTCAGTATGTGCTACAGTTTTTATTGCTTCCCTGTACAGCATCAGTACTGTACTGCCCCATCTCTCCCAGCCCGGATGTTGAGGCTCGTAGTCGTCCCTGCTGGTGAATACCTCAGTAGCCTTTGCAAAAAACGTGTCAATAGCCTCCCTGCCGTCGTCTCTAATCGAAGTCCTTATCTCGTCGATAAGCTGCCTTTGTTTCGGCGTAGGTAACAGTGACATGATGTTGGGTCTCCTAAATTGCGACATAATGATGTAATAGGGATTAGGAGATATATATGCGCTCCGTTCCAGAACAAAACATTGACCAATATTTGTTGTTTTGCATACTCCAATTGCTACTTCTCGGCTCCGGTCTCCTTTCCTGAAGGTTGCGCATCATCCGAATCGCCGGGAGGCTGCTGCCCTGGCGCATTCTGCTTCACTTCGCCTTGCGGGGCTGTCTGACCCTTCTCTTCCGTTGCGGAGTACCCTCCCTCAAGTTTCGAGTTGTCGTGCCTGTTTGCATCATCCCTTATCCTTCTGATCTCCCTCGATTCCCTTATCTTCACTGTTATGTAAATGATCACGACGAGAACTGGAATTATGGCAAAGTAGCTTAACGGTATGGAAAAGACCTTTCCAGGAAGAAGTTGTCCGGTTGAGAGCCCGAGCGATGAACTCGTAGCCTGGTGTCCTGCAGTGGCGTTCGTGCATCTGTCCACCGCGGAACTCACATTTGCATTTATGGAGTTTGCAGATTCAAGATACGCTGCTGATGCGTTTGTGGTGTTTATCATGGGAAGCGTCCAGAACCCGGCTATGCTGGAATTGAGCCCCGACGCCTCTGACGCGTTGCAGTTGTAGAGCACGTTTGCGTTCTGCCTGAACTGCGAGTTTGCGCTCTCTACAAGCGAATCAGCCTCAAGGTTCTGATTTATGACCATGTTGGACGTGTTCTTGAAAGCGTTGAACGCGACGTATGCGCCTTCAAGGCTCTGGTTTGCAATAAGCGTGTAAGCATAAGCGTTGGCCGCTTCGTCAGAATCGAGTGCCGTTGTTGCGTTTGAGAGCTCGCTACCCGCATATGCTATCGGGTATCCTATGCTGCTGTTGCATATGTTGTATGAGAGGCAGAAGTAGTTGTATGCTGGTTCCATCTGCATGTACAGGCCCATGGTCTGGTTGTACGATTCCACTGTTGTGTAAGTGGTTGAATTGGCATAATGGTTCACTGTTACGTTAGCCGTGGCATTCTGGCTTATCTGCGGATACTGGTCAGACTGCATCACCAGTGTAATATTCTCTATGACAGTGCCGTTTAGCGAGGTCAATGGAATAGAGGGTATCGTGACGAAGCATATCGAGGTAGAGCTGCTTGAGACCCTGCACTGGCTTCCGTACACGTTTACAGGGTTGCTGTAATCTGCGTTTCTCGGTGCGAGTGCCGTGAAGTTGCCGTAAAAGTAGTATGGATATCCCTGCGCCGAGACCGAGAATCCGATCACAATGGGCTTGCCGTCCATGCACGAGAAGTTGCTCGCAGAGGTCTGGGTACATGTGCCGATGTTAGCGGAATAGACATTGCTTATGCTGAACGCATTCGTGCACAGTGCTGGCAATGCAGCCAGCAGCAGGAGTATGTACTGCCTCATAGTATCGCTATTGCATACTGATGGCCGTTTCCTCCTATAATAACTTATTCTCAAAGGCGTATCGAGTACGTGTTCCTGTATACGCGCCTGCCCTGTTTGACGCCGTAAAGCGTGAATGTCGTGGTAGCCTTCATGTGGAAATAGAGCAGCATCTCGTTGACAGTCTTCTTGTCGCTCACGTATACATCTATGCCGTTAGGCGCATCCTCTGACTTCGTTACGAAAGCGCCGCTGTGGGCCACGTACTTCTCTATCCTCTCCGCGGCCTTGGCGACCCTTGCCTCTCCTCCGCGCAGCTGTATGCAGGCCTCCCAGTATCCGCTCGCGCGCTTGTAGCAGTCGCCGCATACGACCTTGTCCTGTTTTACCTTGAACTCCTTCTCAATGGTTATCTTCCCTTCCTTTAGCTCCTCTCCCAGTTCCACAGAAACCGTTTCGCCGTCAAACTGCAGCACATTTATAGAGAAGCCTTTGAGCCTAAGGTGCAGCGCGTCCTCCACGGCCTTCTTCGTGGGAGCGGCGAACCTAGTGCCGGTCCATATTCGCTGGCAGCGCTTGCATATCCTCATCTCTATCTCTTCCGGAAGTTGCCTCATTATCTTCTCGCGGGTGCAGTATTCGCAGAAATCGCCGTAGAACCTGGCCTCGGAATCGGTCCTGCTGCATGTCGCGCAGTGCCTAGGCATTCGCAGACCCCTTTGAGAGGTGCTTGCTCAGTATCGCGCCGTATGCAGGTCTTGTTATCACAGCGCCGAGTATCGCGCCTATCAGCGTAGACTCTGAGAAGCCTATCACGGTGAGCAGCCCGGTAGAGAAGAGAAGCGGCAGCATGGCTATGCTCAGCAGGGCAGCGTCGGCCCAGACTATGTAGAATGCCCTTGAGAGCTTGCTCTTCGCGGTGCTTGCCTCGGTATGCTGCACGAGCAGCTCGTCAGATATTATGATCTGCGCGTCAACCCCTGTTCCGACCACTGCGATCATGCCTGCCACGGCCGCAAGGTCTATTCCGCCTACAATACCGAGTATTGATGCTATTATGAAAAGCTCGCCAAGCGTTGTAAGTATGATAGGGCCTATCAGGAAGAGCCTCTTGTACCTTATCACTATTACAGTAGTTACGGCAAGCACGGCAAGCAAGGCAGCAACTCCGCTGATGATCTCCGCGTTCTTGCCCAGCGTTGGCGGCACCACGGTCGGCGTACCCACTATTACAGGTATCGGCAGCGCGCCGCCCTTGAGTATGCTTGATATGGTTCTTGACTCGTTGTTGGCGTAATTGACCTTCTGTTCAAAAGTGAGATTCGATGGCGAAGGTCCGTCTATCTCGTAGCTCTGGCTCACGGTTCCCTGCGTGACCCCCGGATTGAGGACCGGTGACGAGAGCAGGCCTATCGCGGTCCAGCTATTGACAATAGGCTGGCCCAGCACGAGCGAGTTTGAGCTCTCCAGGCCTATATCCGGAGTCATGTTAGCGCTGTTCTTCATTACAATTGTGTAGTTAAGGCCTGTCAGGTTTGATATTATGAAAGCAGGGGTGTTGTTGTCGAGTATCACTTCGTGGTACCTGCTGCTGTCCGCCTTGAAGATCGTGTAGAGCGATCCCCAATTCGACTCGTTTGCAGAAAGGAATTCTATCGGTATGGTCTGGTTGCCAAGGGCAGCGGCCTTCTCCAGTGCAATTTCGTCGCTAGATACCGTGGCGCCTGCCACGCTCGGTATCTGCGACTCGTTGAGGAGCACTATGGCGTTAACGGGGCGGTCCAGGAACAGGTATAATGGCTGGTTTGCCTGGCCGTATGCGACCTTCGAGAATTTAATTGCGGCCGGTTGCGTCACATAAAAGTCCACTATCCAGGTGACGTTGCTCCCGCTTATGGAGAGAGGCGCAGGCGAGACGCTGCTGCCGACTATGCCGCTCCCGTTTACAGCCACCTTGCCTGCCACTATTGCCTGGAAGATGCCCTGGCTCTCTATCACCTTTATCGTGCTCTGTATGGTGCTCTGGGTCGCGTTAGACATCTGTATGACTATCTGGGAATTGCCCTCGCTCTGGACCGAGGGGTTTGCAAGCCCGAACGAGGATATCCTCTGGGAGATTATGCTTATTAGAAGGCTCATGTTCTGCGGGCTGGCGCTGTGCTCGAGTGTCAGCGGTATCTGCACGCCTCCGGAGAATTCGAGGCCAAGATGTATGCCATATATAAGGTCTAGCGCGGCGAACGCGACAACTATTAGTATGAATGCGAGTATCCTGGGCTCCTTCAGATAGTCTATTACGCTCATGCGGTTCTCCTTTCCTTTCTCCTTACATACATCAGTATCATCGAGGCGTTGCCAAACCACGTGGTGAATATGTCCCCGATCAGGCCGAAGAGCACCACTCCGGATATCTCGTAATATGTCGGTATGTATGCGATGAACGATACTATGAACAGGACCGCGAATGAGACTATGGCTGCGCTGGTCATCGT
>JASHTL010000064.1 GCA_030040595.1 Microcaldota archaeon | reverse complement strand
ATGTGAGCATGCCGCGCATGTCGCAACCGCAGTACCTTTCCATCTTTCCACTCGTATAATATAGGCTGTACGATATTTATATGCGTTGCCTGCCATATAGACGTAACGTTACCGGTTGTAATAAAAGGCAAATAAAGCACAAGAATATACGATGAATAGAAAATGGATACGATAGTCGTAAGGAACCTTGTAAAGACGTATGGAGCCTTCAAAGCAGTAGACAACGTTTCCTTTAGCGTAAAACAGGGCGAGATATTCGCACTCCTGGGGCCCAACGGCGCAGGCAAGACGACTACAATAAAGATAATGACTACGCTCATTCCGCAGACCAGCGGAATCTGCATAATCAACGGGCACGACGTTCGGAAGGAGCCACGCGTCGTGAAGCGGGACATAGGATGGATCGCATCGGAGGTGATACTTGACGACGATTTGCAGGTAATAGAGAACCTGAAGCTCCAGGCAGACCTGCAGGGAGTAAGCGACTGGTACGCAACAGCGATGCGCCTGCTGGAATATTTCGGGATAAAGAACACGGTGAAGATGAGGGCAGGCAACCTTTCAACGGGAATGAGGAAGAAGGTCGAGATAACAATGGCCCTGCTCGGAGATCCGAGCGTCATCTTCATGGACGAGCCGACCCTGGGTCTCGACGTCGGGACAAGGAGCATGCTCTGGGACCTCATAAAGAAGACAAGGGACGAGCACAAGGTCACGATATTCCTTACGACGCACTACATGGACGAGGCAGACCAGCTCTGCGACAGGATCGCAATAATAAGCAAGGGCAAGATAGTGACGATAGGCACTCCGGAGAAGCTAAGGTCCAAGGCCGGGGGCGGCGTGGTCGTGCTCACCGTGACAGGCGAATTCAGCATGTCCTCCATAAGAAGTCTCAGCTACAAGAGGCAGGGCAACGAGATCAAGATCCATCTGAGAAAGAGCAAGGACTCGTTCGTCTCGGTACTCAAGAAGATAGACCTCTTCCAGGTCAGCGCCCTGAGGCTTGAGAAGCCGAGCCTTGATACCGCGTTCATAAAGCTCACTGGATCTACCATGGCAGAACAGGAAGAGGACCATCCAATCGACTACAGGAAGTTCTACAGGCAGCTGCAGAGGGCGAGGCAATGATCAAGGAGACATACGCAATATTTCTCAGGGAGGTGAAGCGTACCTACAGGAACAAGGCAGTAGTGGCGATGATGTTCATACAGCCCCTGATGTGGCTTGTCTTCTTCGGGAATAGTCTTGCAAGACTGCCGACCAGCCTTCTGACCTCGCTGTTCGGAACAAACAACTATATCTCATTCCTGCTTCCAGGGGAGCTCGCAACGGGAATGATACTCATAGGCATGTTCAGCTCGATGTCAATGATCCAGGACAAGCGGTTCGGGTTCCTGAAGCGCATGATGGTCACAAAGGCGCCAAAGGAGGCGATCTTCTTCGGAAAGGTGGCAGGCGCAGCAGCGCGCGGCATTATCCAGATACCCGTCATGGTGGTTGTGGCCATGTTGTTCGGCGTGACCTTCAATACCAACGCGTTTTACGTCTTCGTCTGGATCTGCTCGCTCTTCCTGCTAGGCATAGGCATGTCCTGCGTCTACGCGATAATAACCATGAGATCAAGGGACTGGCAGACCCCGGGAGTCGTCTCGAACCTGATAAACCTGCCGCTGATGTTCTCCAGCCAGGCTCTCTTTCCCGCAAGCCTCTTCCCGCCATGGATGCAGACAATAAGCGCCTTCAACCCGATAAGCTATGCCGCGCTCTTTGGAAGGGAGGCGCTCTTCGGACAGGCCCCCAACTTCCTTTACGTGCTCTATCTCATCATTTTCTGCGCGGTGATGCTGGTACTTGGAGTCATTGCCACAAGAAGATGGCTTACCCCCGAGTAGCCTTAGTCTTAGGATATTTGGCCTTGTGGTTCCTGTAGAGCACGAATGCCTCGCCGAGCAAGAGGCCCGCGGAGAAGGCGAGGAGTAGGTCCGCGCCGAAGGCAAGCGGAGTGCTCTCATATGCAGTCGCCGCAGCAAGTATCGAGGAGAGCGACTCGTTTGAGGTAATAGAAGAGAGCGCCGGATCGTACAGCAAGTCTATGCTTATCCTTATTACGAATGCGACAAGCCATAGGATCATGACCTCGTTTGACCTTTTGTACATCACCTGTCCGTTTTTCTCGAATAGGTTCGACCGTTTACCGAGAACCAGGCCGATGAGCAGTCCGGCGGCCGCAACCACGACCACAAGCGCATCCTGCCACAGCAGCAGTCCGAGCACCAGGAATGCGGAAAGAATTATGTATATCACAGGCCGCGTGAATATGCTTCTTACCGAGTACTTCGTCCCTTTCATGGTCCGCCATGTCATGCGTCCTATGAAAAAGATCATTATCGCGATGACTATGATCAGCTCTTCTGAGATCGCCATGCGTATGTATTCGGGTTTGTATTTTTTATAGGCTTCGGGAGGGTTTCGCACAATGTTGTCTTACGCGCATCTTGTGTGTCTTCAGGCCGATCGCGATTGCGCAATAAATCCTAGCGTTTACTTGTATTCTGATTTTAGCTCTTCTTTAAACTCTTCCCTGATTTTCTTAACCTTTGGCCTTGTGACGAATATGCAATATGGCTGGAGAGGGTTTCTTTCGTAAAAGTTCTTGTGGTAATCCTCAGCGGGATAGAATTTGTCTAATTTCTTAACCTCGGTGGCTATCGGCTTATCAAAATTTTTCTGAGAGTTCTTTACGAAATCTTCTATTTCTTTCTTTTGCTTCTGGGATATGTAGAGTATTATCGACCTATACTCGCTGCCAAAGTCAGCTCCTTGCTTATTGAGGGATGTAGGATCGTGCATCCTGAAAAAGACATCAAGGATCTTTTCGAGGGTAGTCTCGTCAGGATTGTATACTATCTCAACAACCTCTGCATGTCCGGTCCTGCCGGTGCAAACGTCCTCATAGGTAGGATTGACGGTATGTCCGCCTGCATATCCTGGGGTAACCTCCTTCACTCCCTTAATCATCTTGAAGACCGCTTCTCCGCACCAGAAGCATCCTCCTCCGAGTACTATCTTTTCAGTTTTATTTTCCATTCTTTCCCTTTTTGTCAGGCACAAACCTCATGGAGATGGAGTTTATGCAGTACCTTGTATTCTTCCTTGTCAGGAACTCGTTGTGGTAGACATGCCCAAGATGGGCCTTGCATCTCGCGCAATGCACCTCAGTGCCGAATATCAGGCCCTGATTCTCTCCCTTCTCAACCGCGCCGGGTATCTGGTCGTCGAATGCGGGCCAGCCGCAATGCGCATCGAACTTGCTTTCCGACTTGAAGAGCTTGGCCCCGCACCTCTTGCAGTAGTATGTTCCTGATTCGTAGAAGTTGTCGTACTCGCCGGTATAGGGAAGCTCAGTCCCTTTATGCAGTATGACCCGTTCCTCCTCCTTTGTCAGCTTGTTGAGTTTCATATTATTGTATTTCCCTTTTCTCCATTATAACCCTGATCCCTTGAATCGTAACTTGTCGTTCAGGTCGTATGCCATTGCCTTTTCCGGGTCAAATACCCTGTTCCTTAGAAGCGGCATCGACCATTTTGTCTCAGTACCCACTTTCACCCCAGTTATTAGGCTGTTGAATGCGGGCATGACCACAAGCCTTATCCTCTTGTTGTATGTTTTGTACTCCTTTGCTGCGCCGCTTCCTATTTCTGCCCTCAACCATCCCTTTGTAACGCCTCCATCGGATTCCACGGCTATGTGGGAATGACCTGCTATTATGTAATCTTTTTTCATTGCAGATTCCGAAGGCATCGCGTTTCCGTGTATCAGTGCAATTCTCTCTGTGAGCAGTTCCTTCACCGGGTAGATGCTTATGCCTATCCTGGCCAGTAGCTCGTGCATATGCGCATCGTGGTTTCCCCTCACCATGGTTATGTCGATATCCCTGAACATGTGGAAGAAGGTTGCGATCGCGTCGAACTCGTCACGCTGCGGGTATCCCACGCTCTCCTTCACGTCGCCGAGCAGCACAATCCCCTTCGCCCTACTCCTCTTGTATATGCCAAGCAGCTCCTCGGCCATTCTCCTCGTCGCTCCTACGAAGTGCATTCCCGACCTTGCGGCCTTGAACTCGTTTCCTATGTGCAGGTCGCTGGCTATAAGGATCCTTTCCCTGTTTATCATGAGGGCAGGCTTGCCCTTGACGAATGAGACGAGCATATTATGGAAATAACAAGATATGCTTATAAGCCTCTTCCGGCATAGATAACTGGTTTGATGGCCTCACCCGGATCTTTAGGCATAGGCAAGATATACGGCATACCCATAGAGCTAAACTGGATCTTCATCCTGATGATACTCCTCTTCCTGATCTATATACCGGTCTTCGGCCTGGTGCTTGTGCTTCTGTTCGTGTGCGTGCTTATACACGAGCTCGCGCATTCAGTTACTGCGGTAAGGAACAAGGTGAATGTGAGCAGGATAATACTGCTGCCCTTCGGAGGCGCATCGGTCATAGACACGACAAAGATAAATCCCAGGGTCGAGTTCAACATCTCGATTGCAGGGCCGCTGATGAGCCTTTTCATCGGCGGCGTCTTCGGCATTATCGCGGTGATACTGCCTTCCGGCCCGGTTGAGCAGCTGGCGAACATACTCTTCATACTTAACGTCTTCCTCGGCGCATTCAACATAATACCCGCATTCCCAATGGACGGAGGCAGGATCTTCAGGAGCTACATCCAGAAGAACCACAACTTCTTTGACGCGACAATGATAACGGCAAAGGTCAGCAAGATCATGCTTGTACTGATAGTCGTGGCGACCCTGGCTCTCGTCTTCTTCTATAGCGCGTACTCCCTCGAGCAGCGGCTCTTCGACCTTCTTCTTACGATAGTCATAGTGGTATTCCTCTACGGAGGGCTCAAGTCGGAGGAGAACAGCGTGATTGTAAGGAGGGATACGGCAGGGGTGAAGATAGGCGAGGCTGCAAGCAGGCATTTCGTGTACGTCGATCCGGATGCTACCATAGAGCAGCTGTACGGCAAGGTGCGTGACAGCGGCGAGCATGCCGTGATAACGCGTATAGGCACCGGATACGGCCTTATCGACCTCGGGAAGAAGGTGAGGGGAAACGTCATTGAGAGGGCCGGTCAGCTGGCTGTGCCGATAATGACGCTGGATTCGAGAATGTCAGTATCAGACGGCATGTCGAAACTTACCGCTGCTGACGTGGCGATTGCTGCAGTCACAAAGAACGGCAAGCTTGCAGGCGTGCTCACCTACCAGCAGCTCCAGCTCTTCGTCTCCCTGCACATCATGAAGAAAAAGCACACGCTCAATGCGATGTAGCCGAGTCTTGCCCAGCCTGTCAGAATATTTCGCCGACTACCGCAGTGACTCCGCCCTTCAGGCTGTATGACTCTATCCCGAACCTTGACTTGAGCGACTTCACCACCACACCCGAGGTGTTTCCGTGATAGCATGCGAATATGGCCCCTTTCAGCGATTCGATCTCCTCGCTGTTTCCCTCCACCAAGCTCCTCGGCGGAATCATCTCCGCCTTCGTCGGCTCTATCTCCAGCAGCTTGACTATGTACTCGAGGGGCTCCCTTCCCAGCCAGACGAACTTGACGCCATTGCCTTTCAGCATCTCAGTTGCCTCGTCGAAGCTCACTTCCCTTACGCCATTCCGTTCCTGCATGAATTATCTCTATGCAATCATGATATAAAAAGGTTTTCAACCAGGCGCTAAAGAAAAGAGCCCGGCCGCGCGTGAATGGCCGGGCTTTATTGTGGGGTTATGGGTCAGGACAGGCGCGGAATCGTGCGCGCAATGGTGTGCCACACGGATCCCGGAGAGTCCTTCATCCTCTAAACCGATATCATATCGGATTCGCAGTACTTATATCATTAAAGCATATTTCGGTTTTGCCCCTGCCTCTGCGCACGCCATGTTCAGAGATAAAAACCGAAACATGGAGGAGCCTTTAATACCATCATGAACGTATCGTATCTGGGGGTAAAATGAGCCGAACATGGGAGACCAAGGCAAGGATACTGGAATCTCTAAAGAAGAAGAGCAGGACCCTGACAGACCTTAGCCAAGAGCTTGGCCTGGCTCCGTCAACAGTAAGCCAGCATCTTCATGAGCTTCTCGAATCTGGAAGGATAGTGGAGTCCAACCTCAGCACTTCGAAGAAATGGAAGTACTATTCAATTAACATGGCTATGGTAGAGACCAAAAAGCAGGAACAGCAGCGTTCTGGAATGCCAGACAACAGGCTTATCTGGGCGGCCCTCGTTTCGTTGACCGTAGTCGGCCTGCTGGTCTTCACGGTATTCTGGCACCCTGCCCATACAAGCCCGGTTAGCGGCACCTCGTCAATATCGGCATTCTCCTCTCCATCGAATCTAACGCCTATCAGCAACGGAACCACGGTATTCAGCGTGTCAGACGATCCTCAGTCTTATAACATTACAGACGTATACGTAAGCATAAACAGCATTTCCGTCACGAGTGCGTCTTCCGGGAATGTGTACGTGCTGCCGCTCACCACTGACAGGGCTGACCTGGTGGCGCTGGACAATATCTCGCAGGAGATAGCAAACGTGGTACTGCCTGCAGGCGAATACGGCAATGTTACGCTTAGGCTCAGCAATGTATCGGCCAGGATCAACGGCATGAACCAGAGCGTGCTGCTTCCGGGATACATAATCTCGCTCAACACCACATTCAACGTGTCAAATGCGACAACCAACTGGGTGAACCTGGACGTCAACCTGGAGAAGTCGCTCCACATAACCGGAACGGGAGCAGTGGTAATGCTTCCGTCTATCACTGCCACTTATTCAAGCAACGCGACTATCGCAGTGACAAACAGGAACATCATATCAGTGCAGCACCAGGGCAGGATAGGTGCTACTTCGCACTTTGACATGAACCTTAACGGGTATATGGTAAGAAACCTGACAGAATATGAAAACGCAACAATAGGCATTAACACAACAACAGGTTCTCTCCTGGCAAACGAGACCTTTCCAAGAGGAAACATGGTCTCGCGGTACAGGAATAATCTGCTTATAGTAACCAACTTTACCGGGAATGTGGGTGCAGGCAACCCGATAGTTGGCACTGGCAGGGCGACAGGCGCAGGTAACTATACAGGAGGCGTAGGAGGAACAGTGGGAACCGCAGTATCTGGAGGTGGTGCTGCAGGCATAGGTGGAATCGGAGGTGGGGGTGGTGGCATAAGCATTGGAAGCGGCGCGAGTGGAGGCGCGAACACTGGTGGCGGGAGCGGTGGGAATGGAGGAAATGTCGGTAGCGGAGGCGGAGGCATAGGAGGAACTGGAATAGGGGGCGGGGGGATAGGGAGCAGCGTAGCTTCTGCGGTCAGCGGCGTGTCAGGAATTGTCGGCACACAGACGTGATGCCTTCGCGCATCTGCTGTTGCGGCATAACAACAAATATAATCCTGCTATCAGAATAAACTCTGTATCTTATGGACTATAGACTGAAATGCGCAGGGTGCTCCAGGTATTCGCGCGATCGCACTGCATTCAGATGCAGGAATTGCAGATCCATTCTCGAAGTCGAGCTTGACTATTCAAGGCTCTCGCTTCCCAAGGGTTTCAGGAAAGAGAGGCCTAGCAACGCAAAGTACCTGCCTTTCCTGCCAGCAGACTCTTTCAGGGTCGATCTGGGAGAAGGAGGCACACCCTTGGTTTCGAAGCGCATCTCCAGATACGATGGTGTCAGATTCTCGTTCAAACTTGAGACGAAGAATCCAACCAGGTCGTTCAAGGATCGCGGATCAGCGCTTGAGATAACCAAGGCTGTTGACTTCGGCTACGACAGGGTAGTCTGCGCATCCACAGGCAACATGGGCATGTCCATTGCGCGTTATGCGAAAGAAGCAGGCATAAAGGCTACAATCTTCATAAGCGCAAACGCAAACCGGGCAAAGGTGGCCAGGATAAGGAAGTATGGGGCCGATCTGGTCCGCGTCAGCAAGGATTTCAACGAGGCGCTGCGCAAGGCTGAGTCATTCGCAGTATCGGAATCGGCATTCGTCTGCGGCGACTATCATTTCAGGAAAGAGGGGCAAAAGACCGTTGCCTATGAGATAATTGAGCAGTCGGGATACGTGGTTCCGGACATGGTCTTCCTGCCAGTCGGCAACGCAACCCTGCTCTCCGGGCTCTGGAAAGGCTTCAAGGAGTGGCAGATGCTCGGATGGATAAAGAAGCTGCCAAGGATAATAGCGGTGCAGTCCTCAGGCTGCGATCCGCTCGTCAAGGCATATAATAGGAAGGGGAAGATCGGGTACGTGGAGCCGCATACAGTTGCTGACGCGATTGCGGTAGGTTATCCCACTTTCGGTTTCGAGGCGATAAAGGCGCTCAGGGAGAGCAGAGGCAGCGCAATACGCGTGCAAGACACCGACATAATCGCAGCCGTAAAGAAGCTTGGCAGGAATCGAATCGGAGCGGAACCAGGCGGGGCAGCAGGTTTCGCAGGATTCGCGGACCTGTACGAAAGAAGCAGGAGAGAGCTTGTTGGCAAGAGCGCAGTAATAGTAGTCACAGGGAACAATGCCTAGGTGCATAGCATGGTCCTGTTGTCGTCGAAGAAAAGGATGGTGCTGCATCCCCTTGAACTTGTCATAAGAAGATGCCCTGTCTGCCTGAAGGACACGGAGCAGGATGCATTCTATGCGGAGAGGCCGGATTTCAGCACTGAGGCGATGACACCCACCACTCCGCAATTCAAGGTCATGGTCTCCCCTGCGGACTCGCACGGAACCAACTGGAGCATAGTCTCGAGATGCAGGGAGTGCGGCTACCTCTACAAGGTCACCGGCATACAGCAGTACAGGATGAAGGAGATAAAGGCAGGGGTAAAGCAGGATGTTATGACCGCGATCTTCTGCTGCGACATCTGCTACAACGAGGAGGCGCGTTATGAGCCCGCGGAAATATTCATAAGGCTGAGCGAGGGCAAGAGCGTCTACCTTTGCGAGAAGCATGCTGCAGACGCGGAGCGCGAGAAGTCAAAGACAGGATCGTATGCGTCGCTGATCAACAGGTTCAATGTCTGGAGGATAAACGACGCGATGCCAAAGGCGGTCCAGCTTGGCGACGGAACCGTTGTGGCGTTCATAGGCGACAGGGGCTACATGGAGCAGATACTTGTTGACCTGGCAAAATCCGGCGAGAGCAAGGTGCAGGATCTTGCAAGGAGGATAATGGAGAAGAGCCCTGTGCACAGGACCCAGGGGCTTATAGAGGAGCAGGTGAAGGATCTCGCCAGACTCTCGCTGGTCGAGGAGAGGGGCGTTGGCTCTGTGCTGAAAAGCAGGCATGTCAGGCTTACTGCAAAGGGCATGCTAGTTGCCGGCATGCTTGGCAGCGCGCCTTGATCTTTCCAATTTCCAGAGGAACATCTCGTCCTTCACCTTCCGTGCCTTCTTTCCCTCAAAGCGTATTATCATTACTCCGGTGTTCTTCACAGGCACGTCAACAAGCCTCTCCAGCGGGAGCCCCAGATAGAACGAGGCTATTCCCCTTATGACATGTCCGTGCGTTACAAGCAGCACGGTCTTGTCCCTATACCTGCCATGGAGCTTCCTGATGAACTTGATGGCCCTCTTCCGCACCTGGGCTATGCTCTCTCCGTTCTTCGGCGCGTATTTGTGCGCAGGCACTCCGCTCCTGCGCATCTCTTCAAGCATACGCTCGAGCGGTTTTCCTCTTAGTGCTCCTGAGTTCCTCTCCCTTATGTCCTTGACGTAGTATACAGGAACGTCATGGAACTTGACTATCTCCCTGGTTGTCTGCCTTGCCCTCTTCATGTCGCTCGAGAATATGACGTCTATTTCCTCTTTCCTGAGGCGTTTGGCAGCGCGCCTTGCCTGCGATATGCCCTCCCTGTTCAGGCTGTCAAGGTCGCCCTGAACTATGCTCTTCGCATTCGAATGCGTCCGCCCGTGCCTTATCAATATGAGTCTCATGCTTACACCGATGCGCGCAGCCTGCGCGCTATCTTTTCCTCATCTTCTCCGATTTTCGACCTTGTGCTTGCAGCGACAGCCGCTATTCCCTTCTCTATCTCTGATGCGGATTCGGAGAGCATCGCAAGAGTCCTTGCGTTCCTGCTCAGTTTCTCGTAATACCTGGATCCGTATTTGCTCTTCAATATGGAACTGTTTACCCTTCCTAGCTTCCGGATCGACCTGGCCTGGTCAAGAATCGGGCCGAAGACGTAGCTCTCCGACTTCTTGAATCTCTTTTTCCAGTCGGTAACATCCTCTATTGCAGATTTTATCGCATCCTTATACTGTGGCGTGGAGATCCTTTCCCTGAACTCGTTGAACTCCTTCTCGCGCATTTCCATGTACCTCTTGAGCAGCGCGTCGGACATGGCCCTGCTTGCTCCGGCGCCAAGCCGGTTCGTGCCCTTGGAGAAGGCGGTGTCATAATCGAGTTTCTTCGACCTGTCCTTGAGCACGCCGTACGCCTCGTTAATCTCCTCGGACCTTTCCTTGGCCGAGACGTCGCTGCTCACGTCGGGGTGGTACCTCTTTATCAGCCTCAGATACGCGTCCCTGATCTGCTTCTGGTCGTTGGTGTACCTTATCCCCAGTATCTCGTAGTAGTTCCTCGATGCCGTCCTGTATATCTCAATGCCGAATTTCTTTGCCTCGGCCCTGAACTGCGATTCGATCCTCTCGGTCTCCCTTGTTATCCTCTCGACCCTGCCTTCGATCCTGCCATCGCTGAACTTCTTGAGCCTTCCAGCCACTCCGTCCAGGAATCCCATGCCAACAACCGATTCTGCCTACAGGGTTATCCGCTTAAGTATCTCGGAATAGGCGCTCTCCGAGAGCTCCTTTGGTATCTTATTGATGTAGAGCTTAGCGGACTTGAGATTTATGTCCTTGTGCCTTACCACCGTTCCGTTCTTGAGCACTCCTCTCAGGAAGTCCTCCATGCTCTGGTACCTGTTCCTCTCTATGGTGTAGATGGATGATCCCCTGATAATCGTGCCCATTGCGGCCTTGTGCGTCTTTATGAAATTGTTAGATGCGTCGCGCATGAAGACATCGGGGCCTTTAAGCATGCGGGCCCTGACCCTTGAGTCGGGCATTATAAAGAGTACGTTTCCTGACCCGTTCGCTATCCATGGTATTGTAAGGTAGATTTCGTAATCGTAGCGCGAGGCCAGTTCCGCAACCATGTTTGCAACCTTCCTTAGCTGCGGCCAGACCACATCCTCGCTCTTATCAGGGACCTTTGCGGAGAGTAGATACACTGACAGGCCGGAGCTTTTCACGAACCTGCCGACCATGTTCCTAGCAGACGTGTCGGAGAAACCTTGCCCGTAGAAGCATTTCATGCTCGGATCTGCGACGAAGCGGCGTGCCAGGAGCACGAATCTCGCCAGCGATTCCTGAGATACGCCGGCTGCGACATTCCTGTCAGGATCGACAGGGTCTATTACCACGAAATCGGAGCTGAACCTCTTTGCAATGGACTTGTCGCTGAGCTTGTTCTTCGTTTTCGGGTCGAGTATGACGGGAAGGCTGAACATTGCCGCGTTATCTAGAAGCCTGAGCAGCGAACCGAACTGGTATATCAGTATCTCGCACAGGTATCCGGGGAATCCGCCAACCTTTACCTCCGCACCGTATATGTTGTGTTCCTTGAGCAGGTACTTGAGCACGCGCGCCTCGTCCCTCTGCTTCTCGCTTAGGTTGGAGTTTATGAAATCAGCATGCATCGGCGTCCTGTCCACTGTGGTGCCCATCTCCTCTATGCTGTCTATCTTCAGCGCCGGCACCAGGTCTATCCTGACCGCGAGCTCGTCAAGGTAGATCCTTATGTACGGATGTTCCGCGTACTTTATCTCATACCTGTCGCGCTTGCCGCTTGCAAGGATTTTTCCGTATGCCAGGCCCTTCTTCACAAGCTCCTTCGTGTCGGTTTTCTTGTGGAACAGTACGAATATGTCCACATCGGAATCGCCTTTGAGGTTTGTGCCCCTGGCTATGGAGCCGACGACCTTGAGCTCTACGCCGTTGTCGACGATCTTGCCGAGCCTGTGCATTACCGTGTTTATGCTCGCTATGGTTGCGTTAGTCTCTACGGCACTTGGCTTTACCTCGGAGAGCGCACGCGCGAATACCTGCTCAGCCTTTCTTATCTTCCTGACTTCCATGTTCTCAACCTGTTTCCCGAATCAATCGTTCATTTTGGCCTGCTTGCCCGGCGTGCTCTGCCTGCCGTTCATCTGCAGCCCGAGGTACGAAAGCTTGTACCCTATCGATGCTATCAGGAAGAGCACTGCTATCTCTATTGCAGTGTACGTTCCTACGGTAGCGGTATTCTGAAGGTTGCTGGCGAGCGTGCTCACTGAGCCGTTGATCGTGCTGTTTCTGCTTGGACTGGCAAGCGCAGCGCTGTTGATGTTTCCGCTCGCGCTTATGTAGACCCCGTATCCGAGGACCAGGGCAAGCAGTATTATCGCTATGCCCAGCCCGATCAGTATGTACCCCAGATATTGCACTGCCATTGGCGCACCGATATTACTTCCCAATGTAAAGCTTATAACGCTTGATATCTTTGTCAGCCACGCTGTCCAATGGTATAAATAATCTGAGGTTTTTATTATAATCGGATCTGAATGGGTGGGGATAGAATAAGACTTAATGATGAATCACGAGCACTCTTATTTGACAATATTCTGCAAGATAATCAAATTTCTATAATAGACCTAAGTAAAAAATTAGGGTACGGTTATTCTGCAGTTAAGAATTGGTGTTCTGGTACTAGACTTATACCTGAAGAGGTTTTTAATGAACTTCTGGACATATCTTCGCCAGATATTAAAAGAAAAGTTTCAAAGGGCATAGAAACCTATCCTTCCAATTGGGGAAACCGCCTCGGAGGTCTAGAATCTTATAGGAAATATAAAAATCAGATAAACTCAAGAATGGCATTCGTTAGAAGTTTTAGACATACAGTGGACTTACCGCAGGTGGATCCGCAAATATGGGAGTTGGTAGGCATTTGCATGGGAGATGGATGCTTGTCAAAATTTTTCTCTACATACGAAAACCGTTGGTGCTATCAGACCTTATTTACTGGGAATATGACCGACGATTTACATTATTATCTAGATTATGTAATACCAATTTTACAGAGGAGGTTTAATTTATCGGGTTACTATTATAAACGATCAAGTGAACACGTAATAGGCATTCCGATAAAAAGTAGACTAATATTCGATTATTTTAATTCATTAGGTATGCCCATAGGTGAAAAGAAGAATAAATTGAGAATAACAGAGCAGATATTCAATAGTCCAATAGATGTTAAAGCGTCAGTGTTGCGTGGTTTGCTTGATACAGATGGTTGTCTATACGCGAGAAAAGACGAGGATTACAAATATCTAGAACTTAAAATATCTAGTGGGAGTAAGTCGTTCCTTTATGATATGGGAGAATTACTAAACAATTTAGATTTCCCAGCATATGTTCATTGGCAAAATAAACGAGACTCGGGAGACGTAGTTTTGCGTGGTAATAGGAATATAAGAAGATGGATGTACAATATAGGTACATCGCATCCTTTGATAAAAGAAAGGTATGGCCAATGGATAAAGACAGGTAGACTATTACCAAAGGGCTCGTAGCACAGCGGTAGTTTGCGCGCCGTTCGCAACGGCGAGGTCGCGGGTTCGAATCCCGCCGAGTCCAATTACGTTTCCTTTGTGGACTGGCGCAGTGGACCCCTGAAAATGATATAAAGCTTATGATACATGGTATGGGAATCCTGCGTCGATCTGTCCAGAGTAAGATAGTATCTTAATTATTAACAATCATAAGTAAGGTATCGAGGCAAATAAATGGGGAAGATAGTCGTTGTTGGCAGCATTAACATGGATGTTGTCACTAGAACAGATAAAATGCCAAAACCGGGTGAAACAGTACTGGGGGATAGTCTTCATTTTATACTTGGTGGTAAGGGTTCTAACCAGGCAATTGCGGCAAGCAGACTTAATGGTAACGTAGAATTCATAGGCAGGGTGGGAGAAGATGATTTTGGAAGGTCAATATATGAAGTCTTGAAAAAGGAAAAGATGAAGGTCGATGGGATAAGATTTACAAAGGGCACACCAACTGGCACGGCTATTATATGTGTTGATAAAGATTCGCAAAACTCAATAGTGGTAGTCCTTGGAAGCAATGCCAAAGTATCTGCTGATGATGTATCTTCAATAAAGCTGGGCAGCTCTGACATTCTCTTATCACAATTCGAGATACCACAAGAAACAATACTATCACTCTTCAAAAGAGCCAAGATCGCAGGCGCTAAGACGATACTTAACCCAGCACCAGCTGCGAAATGCTCTAAAGAGCTCCTTATCCTTGCAGATTATTTAATAGTAAATGAGCATGAGGTTGCCTTCTTTGCAAACAAAACAGTTACTGAGGACATAGAGACCATTAAAAACTATGCAAATAAAGTAAAAGCTAGGAAAGACCAGACAATAATTGTTACTTTGGGTGCAAAAGGTGCGCTCTGTATTAATCAGCATGGAGAAGTCAGAGTGGAAGGGATTAAAGTAAATGCAATTGATACTACTGCTGCAGGTGATTGCTTTGCTGGGGCTTTTGCAGTTGCATTGTCAGAACAAAAATCGTTGAATGATGCACTCAGCTTTGCCAATAAAGCTGCGGCACTAAGTGTCCAGCGTTTAGGAGCGTCTTCTTCTTTACCTGTTCGTTCTGAAGTGGACACGTATATGCAAAGGTAAGCACCTGCAAAAAATATATAGAATGTCCAGTTATCGATTGTGAAAGTACAACCATTACTTGAAGATCTTCCATAACCGAGCCCATCTGGTATTTGTGTAATCGACTAAGTAAACAGAAATGTTTATATATCTGTATGCTGACATATAATCATGGACACCGAAGTAATCAGTATTAGAGTAAGGCGTGGCACTGCAGAACAGCTCAAAAGGGCTGGCATAAACCCAAAAGAATACATAGAGGATATTGCATGGAAGGCAAATGCCAAAAAAGTCTTACTCGAATTGAAAGAAATTATTAAAACCTCAAAACCATCTAAAGCCGGATTCGCGGTGAAATCAATAAGGGAGGATAGAAATGAGGCTTATTGATAGCTCCGTTATTGTCAAGTACTTTTCAGAAGAGCCAGGATGGGAAGAGGTTGAAAAGTATCTCTACGAACCAATAAGCATAGAACTTTCCATGATAGAGCTAGGCAGCGCACTTCTGAAAAAAGTCCGTAAGAATGAGCTTGAATATAAGAAGGCAGTCGAGATTCTCGAGAGGTACCCTGATACCTTTAGGTTTATAGAGGAAAGAAAACATACGAGTAAGGCCTTTGAAATTGCTAGGAAATACAATTCGTCGATATATGATGCTATGTTTGTAGCTGCAGCACTAAAGAATGCTTACGAATTAGTGACCTGCGACAATAATCAGGCAAACCTTGCTAGAAAAGCCGGAGTCAAGACAATAGAATGCTAGTGAATACTATCAAGTACTATTAAACACCATTATCTAATGTTGTTCTTACATCATACTCATTTGCTGGTTTCGCCGAGTCCACTACGTCCATTTAACTTGGTGCGAAATAGTTTACTTACTTCTTGGCAGATACGTGCCGCATTCTTTTAGGTACCTTCTGAAGAACCACAAGACAAAGATTGAATCTGTTTTTTTTATCTGCGCTTTTTCAAGTGCGTTATAATAACCTAGCCTATTTGTATATGGTATGTTTAACATCGGGTAATCGTTCTTATGCAATACGAAGTTCATGATTAGTCTTCCAATTCTGCCGTTACCATCACCAAATGGGTGAATTGCCTCAAACTTTACATGGATAAGAGCCGCAAGTTCGACAGGGTTCAATGCACTCTTTTCCCTGTTGTACCATCTGAAGAACTCTAGGATGTATGCCTGAACCTCAATTGCGCTTGGGGGTTTATATCTGGTTCCAGTAATATAGACTTGGTAATCTCTTATCTTACCCGCTATTTCGGGTTTTGTCTCGCCAAATAACTCTCTATGCCATTTGAGCAGTATCCCTATGGATAAGTCTCCTTCATATTCCAACATCTCATAGAATACTTTTCTATGTGCTTCAGTTTCCTTTACATCCCCAATGGGCCTGCCTTTAGGGGTTATTCCATGTTCCAACAGCAATGCAGTGTCTTTGAGGGATAATTTTGAGCCTTCTATTCTGTTGGTGTTATACGTAAATGATATCATAAATGCTTCTAGATTCTTTTCTAACACTTCTGGCGGTGTTTTCTTGAGATCTTTAGCATATTCCAATTTTATCTTTTCAAACAGGCCAAACCATTTTTCCTTGTATAGTTGCTGTAGGAATCCTTTCTTTACATTTTCGATGTCAGCAGGTACCTTATTTCCTAGGTATGTCTCTTTGTACCTTACTTTGCCTTGTTGGCGATACGTATGTCCAAGATAATAGTAGGTTTTGTCGCCTATCTGCTTTTTCTTTATAACAACCATATCTGGTACTTACCCTTACAAATATATAAATAGTTACTTTTCTAATTTAAAGTAAGGGTAATAGCGAATAACATTATTACCCTCACATATTTGTATAAATATTGAATTTATAATGAAATGTAAGGGTAAAGTGGTGATCCGAGTGCAAGCCCGAAACGGCTGCTTTAAATATCAGGATAATCATTAAATTCCCGGGGATTGTGTGAGGCAGCGCATAGTTGGAGTAATGGGACCAGGAGATGCTACTCAACCGCACACCGATAATGCATACGCGGTCGGCAGGCTGATAGCAAGGAACGGATGGGTGACCCTGAGTGGGGGAAGGGAAGCCGGCGTCATGGGGGCTGCGATGAGAGGTGCGCATGAGGAGGGAGGCCTTACCGTAGGCATACTTCCAAACAGCAACACTTCAGACTGGTCTCAACATTTGGACATACCAATCGTAACAAACATGGAGCAGGCGAGAAACTGCATCAATGTGCTTACCAGCGACGCGTTGGTGGTAGTAGGCATGAATCCGGGCACTGCCAGCGAAGCGGCCCTGGGCATAAAAGAGGGAAAGCCCGTCATACTGTTGGGGAATAGCTCGGAGAGTATAGCTTTCTTCAGGCAGCTTAGCCAGTCTTTCCGGGAAATACAAAGTGCAAGCACCCCGGAGGAAGCCATAGATCACGTGAAGGCAGCATTTAGAACCTAGAAGAAGCGCTACAGAGGCGCCGAGTCCAAAACTTTTAAATACCTAGGGATCTTAATAGAGAGCAAGGTGCTGTGGGATGGGTGCTCTCAAAAACAAACTTTTTGTCATGGCCTTGGCTGCGGTATTTAGCGCGACTTTTGTGGTGGCAACGGGCTATTCCGGCATTCTAGGGTCCCAGCTTGCACAGTTTCCAGGCCCACAGCTTCAGCACGGCAACATATCGGACATGGTTAATAACGTAACAATAAGCCAAAGCACACCGTACACATATGTTGGTGACAACAAGGTGTTCGGTCTCGGCAACGCGTACAGCCAGAATTACAAGAATGTGGTCTCGCCATGCAGCCTGCAGGCTGGCACGAACGGTAACTATACCAATGGCATATACAACTGCCAGCCGAGCGGTCTCTCCTACTCCGGCGCCATCACAGAGGGAAAGAGCCTGGTGAACCAGGTAGAGTCCCTTAACTGGGCAGGCTATGTCGGAACGTCAAGCTCGCCTGTAACGACATCGGTAAAGGGCTCTTGGGTCGTACAGGCTCCAGGATCAACTTCAAGCGCGACATACTCATCAGAATGGATCGGGATAGGAGGGTACAGCGACGACACCCTGGTGCAGACGGGCACAGAGTCTGACTACTACGATGGCGCAGCGCATTACACAGCATGGTACGAAGTACTACCAGCTGCCGAGACCCCAATATCAGGAATATCCGTCTCTCCAGGTGACATAATAAACGCAAGCGTCACCCAGGTGCCTGGCACTTCGGATGAATGGAACGTAACGCTTGTGGACGTGACGCAGCACAAAGGATTCAGCATCATCGTGACATACAGCTCATCGCAGAAGTCTTCTGACTGGGTCGAGGAGAGGCCTGAATTATGCTCGGGATCATCGTGCTCGCTCACCACGCTCGCAAGCTTCGGCACCGCTTACTACGGCAGCGACAACACCGGCGTGCCTGGAACCAATTTTGCGAACATGGGCTCAGGCACTGAGCCGATAAGCAGCATGCCTGGCGTCACCTCCATAACCATGGTCAGCGAGAATGGAAGGACCCTGACCACGCTGGCAACGCCTTCAGCCCTAAGCACTGACGGAACTAGCTTCACGGTCTCGGAACCGAAGGCAGCCACTACCAGCACGACCACCACTACCATCAGGCCTACGACGACAGTTCCGATAGGCCATCACTTCTGATACGGCTCTTGAGGCCTCCTGTTTTTAAGCTTTAGAACGGAGTAATTGATGATGGATCTTCAGGATATACCCTATGCCAGGCTCGCCAACCAGCATATCTCTTCAGTAGTAGCGTCAGGTCCGGTCGGCGTTGTCAAGTCCCTGGGCGCGCTGCAGGCGCAGGCGTATAGGGACGCGCTATGGGCCGTAGGCCTCCGTTGCAGGAGTGCGACGCAATCAGAGGTAGAGGATGCGATAGCGAATAAGAAGATAATAAGGACCTGGTCAATGCGGGGCACATGGCACTTTGTCCCGCCGCTGGAAGTCAGATGGATGCTGAGCCTCTATCCGGATGAGTCCATCCCGAGCTACCAGCGCAGGAATGGTCTTACAGAACGTATGCTCAAAAGAGGGCTTGAAATAGTGCGGGACGCATTCGAGGGCGATGAGCAGCTGACCTATAAGGAGTTGGGCGGCATTCTTTCACGATCCGGCATTCCCGAACTCAGGAATACGGAAGTGCAGAGGCACATAACCAGAAGGGCGGGAAGAAGAGGCATAATCTGTTTCAGCGGATACGTTGGCAACCAGCCCGCATTCAAATTGCTGAACGTGATGGTGCCTGATGCCAATACTTACAATCGTGAGACGTCTCTAGCCAAATTTGCTTCAGTGTACTTTGAGAGCCATGGCCCTGCGACAATAAAGGACTTCGCATGGTGGTCTGGCCTCAGAATATCAGAGGCGAAGGTCGGGATCGAGAGCATAAAATCCAACCTAAAAGAGGTAGAGCTGTCCGGAAAGAGCTACTGGATGTCAAGGAAAACCGGCATATCCGCTCGGAACGCGGGTTCCGTCTACTTGCTCCCCTCATTCGACGAGTATATAATATCGTACAGCGACCGCAGCGACGTGCTGGAGCCAAAATACGCGAAGAAGATAATCAACGGTTCAACGCTTCTCTTCCTGCCAATGGTAATATCCGATGGAAAGGTTGTAGGTACATGGAAGAGATCC
This sequence comes from Microcaldota archaeon, assembly GCA_030040595.1. Classification (GTDB taxonomy): domain Archaea; phylum Micrarchaeota; class Micrarchaeia; order Micrarchaeales; family CABMGC01; genus JAKAVK01. The sequence continues at coordinate 13,398 of JASHTL010000064.1, read as the reverse complement.
AATGATAAGGGAAAGTCTGTTGTAACTGTAACCCCATTCAGAAAGTTTACAAGAGAACAAGTTGCTGGCATAAGGGAATCGGCCAGCAGATATGGAGATTTCCTCGAGTCAGAAGCCGTATTAAGGTACGGGTCATCCTGATATTAGGAATGTTCATTTCCGTATAGGCCCCATACATTCCAATATAAAGCATGCATGTTATCGTATAAATGCATGCCCAGGAAGTTCAGCAATGGCCTGTTCATCGGCAGGTTCCAGCCGCTGCACAAAGGTCACATGAAGGCGTTGTTGGTAGCCCTAAGCATGTGCGACAAGGTTGTTATTGGGGTGGGCAGCGCGCAGGAATCCGGAACAGAGATAAATCCTCTTTCCGCGATGGACCGCATACGGATAATAAGGTCTGCGATTAAGGGCCCTGCGTTCCAGAGACGCGTGAGGTTTCTTATGATACCTGATTTCAACGACAACGATAAGTGGTTCAGTTACATAATCAGAAATGACCCAGGGATAGACGTTGTCTTCTCGCAGACAAAACTGGTGAAGAGGATCTTCAGGGATCACGGCATACGCGTCATATCGCCGAAATGGTATGACAGGAGAAGACTCTCGGCCACAAAAATCAGGAACATAATAAAGAAGGGAAGGAGGTGGCATGACAGGGTTCCTAAGGCCGCAATTCCTGAAATAAGCGCGATGGAGCAGGAAATAAAAGAGTCAAAAGGCAGTGTGATAACTAAGAGGAAGTGAGCCGAGTGGGTAAGGGAGGCTGCAGGTTGGGACTGCAGCCCGCCCTGACTTTGATGTATTTATCTATCCCAGCCGGATCCCATCCATAGTCTGCCCGATATCCCAAGCCCGGTCCCGAAGCCGCCGAATCCGGATCTTGTCGGATAAGGTCCATAGCCCGGTTGCGCCGTGCTGTTGGTGGATATGCAGTTTTGCAGCGATGTCCTGGTACCGTTCAGCGAGGCATTCAGAGTCGATGCCGCGGTCGAATTAAGCTGGTGTGTTGCTAGCAAGTAATGCAGCATGAAGTTCTGGTACGCATTCGTAAAGAATGCAAGGCTGATCGTGGTATCCCAGCTAGTCGCATTGGCAGTCACGTTGCTCTGCAGGTTTGCATTTGCCTGGTCTACCTGCGTTGGGCTTATTGTAAGGCCCGCGCTGTTCGATGCCACAGTAGAGACGTTGTTTGCGTAGGTCGTCTTGCACTGGTCAACAGCTGCATCGGCCTTTATCGTGTTTGTCTCATTGTACATCTGGATTGGCCTGGCTGGCATTCCGTTATATACCCCGTTATACGTAAAACTGCCGTTGTATATGCCATTGTATGGCACGTGGACTAGCACCCCATTGTAGGAATTGTACCTGGCCTGGTTCGCCTCGCCATTGTAACCATTGCTGTGTATTCCGAAGAAACCGTTGAAGGCTCCTCCGAAACCTGCAGCTCCAACAGCCCCCATAAGGGCTACAGCCGCAACTGAGAGCAGCAAGAGATGCTGCTTTTTTATTCTGGCTTTTGCTATCTTCTTCATATACTCGCCAAACATTTAGTTGAGACCCGTCCTATAAAAAGGCATCGCGATGCTTAGGTTTTCATTTCGCTTTTTCAGCACGTTTCTGACGTCAGAAATGCGCATTATGTGCCCGGTCTCATTTTCATCGGTATTCCAATAGCCCATGAGGTTATCCGCCGTCAGGCGGATTCGGAAGGGCAGCCCGGCCTTGTTTCCTTCCCTGTTGAGCGGCTGTGGTATAGGACGTGCTATATTTATATATCTTGCATGCGTATATTGTATGGGTAAAGAGGCTAGAGCATGGATGAGAAGATAAGAATAAAGATAATACTGGGAAGCGTAAGGCAGAAGAGGTTCGGTGAAAGGCCGGCCAGGTGGATCGAGGGGCAGCTCAAGGCGTGGGAAGGAGTGGACGCTGAGCTTCTGGACATCAAGGATTACCAACTGCCGTGGTATGACCTGCCTACTTCGCCGAAGATGCTCGCCAGGAAGTACCCGAATGAGGACGTGCAGAGATGGGCTGATAAGCTTGAAGAGGCCGATGCGTTTATAATAATCTCGCCGGAGTACAATCACGGCTATCCGGGTCAGCTGAAGAACGCGATCGACTGGACGTATCCCGAATGGAACAGGAAACCAATAGGATTTGTGAGCTATGGGAGCGTAAGCGGGGCCAGGGCCGTGGAGCAGCTCCGCGAGGTTGTTATAGAGCTCAGGGGAGTGCCCATAAGCAGGGCCATACACATAGGCCAGAGCATCACGGGGAAGCTGGCTGGCAACCCGAACATATCGAACGAGGAGCTCTTCGCTCCGCTCAGGGACGGAAGCCTGGGACTGGATCACCTAGCGGTCTTCATGGAGGACCTGCTCTGGATGGCGAGGGCGCTCAGGGAGGCGCGCGACAAGAAGGCATAGCAACCCGCATATCCTGCTAGGTTTATATTTACAATGCGAGCATATGTAACGGGATTGCATGAATATTGCAGCCATTGTGGGAGCGATAATTGTTGTTGTAGTGATAATAGCGGCAGCGGCGTACCTGGCATACCACCAGCCCGCGACTTCTTACAGCACTACGTCGGCTTCGGCGCCGGCCACTACCTCGCCTGCCGTGATAGGAGCAGGAGCTACAAGCGCAGCTACTACGGCAACCGCGGCAGGCACGAGCACAGTTTACAGATTCACCGCTGCTTACAACACAACCTACGGTTATTACCTTTCCAACGCCACCGGATGGACCCTGTATCTTTACACTCCTGACAAGCAGTACAGCAACTCGAGCGCGTGCTATGGTTCATGCGCAACCATCTGGCCGCCGTTCATAGTGTCGGGAAACTACACGCTTGAAGTGCCTGCCGGGGTAAACATCTCTGAGTTCTCCACTATAACAAGAACAGGCGGCGAGAAACAGCTCGCGTATGACGGGTGGCCTCTCTACTACTATGCCCAGGACAAGGCATCAGGCACAATAACCGGCGAGGGAGTTGGAGGCGTATGGTATATAGTCACGCTGCCAACGCCAACTGTTCCGCCGACTTCCAACAAGAGCAGCTGAAGGGGTAAGCCGGTGAAGAACTCACAGATACGCCATCTGCTGATGCGCCTTGGCCTTGCCGTAGTCTTCGTAGGCATAGGCATATGGGAGATTGTGCAGCCAAGCTATTGGGCCTCGTATGTCCCTCCGTTCTTCTCAGCATTCATAGCCATAAACACTTTTGTCATGATACACGGAGTGGTTCTGGTCATAGTGGGAATAGCCGTGCTCCTTGGCCTTTATCTCAGGGCCATGGCCGTGATTGCCTCGCTGATCATGCTTTCGATAGTAGTTTCGGTAACCTACTACTTCGGATTCAACGACATCGTGATAAGGGACCTTGCGATACTGCTTCTGGCGATGGCCCTCGCCTTCGACGATACCGACTACCTCAGGATCAGGAAGTGAATATCGTCATTTAAGCGTGCGCTTGAAGAACCCCTTTACCCTCTTCCACGAATCCTTCGCCGCCGCGCTGTTGTACACCTGCCTGTTGGTGTTGTTGAAGAACGCATGCGCGGCTCCCGGATATATCCTCATCTCGAAGTCCTTCCGGTATTTTGCCATAGCTGCCGTAAGCTTGTCAAGGTTTGCATTGATGTGCATGTCCTCTGCTCCGTACAGCCCCATCACCGGGCATTGGATCTTCTCCACGAGCTCTATTGGCGAGGGGTTGTTTCCGTAGAAGATTATGCACGCAGCTGTCCTCGTGTTGCATGCTATGTTTACCGAGATGCCGCCTCCAAAGCAGAAGCCGATTGTGCCTATCCTATCACCATTGACGTAATCCTGCGACCTAAGGTACTCCACGCCGTCCACCCCTGCCGTGGTCAGCTTGTCCATAGGGAGCCCTCCGAACATCATTCCCATGACCCTCTGCACCGTCTCGCGTTCCGGTGAAGGCACTTTTGAGAGCTCTCCTTGGACGAACTCCTGATCGCGCATCTTCTCCCTTGGGATTTTCCCCATGAAGCGCATAGTCGCAGCCAGATTCTGATCTGAGAAGACAGAGGAGATCTCAGGGCTGAATGAATAGAGATGGGGAGCCAGGACCACATAGCCCTCTTTTGCTATCCTGTCAGCAACGGCCTTGACATGGCCGCTTAGCCCAAATATCTCGTGTATCAGCACGACGCCTGGCAGCTTTTCCTCACCGTCAGGTCTTGCCAGGTATGCGTATATGTCGTTGCCAACCTGTGTCTTGTATTTTATCATTTCGGCATTGGCCATGGAAATCACTCAATTACATATGCCACAATAAGGTATTAGAAACAATCCAATCGTTTCGCAAACACAGGGGGCATTCCTGCGGTAGGTTTATAATTTTCTAGTAGCATAGTTTTCATGCCGGCTGGTAGCCCAAGGCGGTCAGCCGCAAAAATAAAGGTGTTATTCTGAACAATCAAGGCAAGATACTTGCAGTGCTTGTGCTGGGGGTGCTCATGGGCGCCATAGACACTACCATAGTGCTGCTCGCGCTGCCTACCATCAACCAGGCACTTCACACCAACCTGGTATTATCGGTCTGGATAATCCTTGCATACCTGCTTGTCATAGCGGTTGCCACGACCCAGTTTGGCAGGATAGGCGACATATACGGCCGTGGCAGGATATTCAACCTTGGATTCGCCGTTTTCACAATAGGCTCTTTCCTCTGCGGGCTTGCCCCCGGAATCATCTTCCTGATACTCTTCAGGATCATCCAGGGAACAGGCGGCGCCATGCTCCAGGCCAACTCCGGAGCCATAATAGCAGACACGTTCGAGCCGCACCAGCGCGGCCGCGCATTCGGCTATACCTCAGTCGGGTGGAGCTTTGGCGCAATGCTCGGCATTCTCCTCGGCGGAGTCCTGACCACTTTCGCAGGGTGGCAGTACATATTCTACATAAACGTGCCGATCGGCATAGTTGCAACGTATTATGGAATTAGGTACATAAAGGACAATCAGCGGATCAAGGCGCAGATCGACTGGCCAGGCATGGTCACGCTTACTTCATCGCTGCTCCTGATAGCATATGGTGCTATAGACATTGCGGGACAGGGAGCTACTCCGCTCAACATCGGCCTGATGGCAGCGGGAGTTGTTGTCCTGGGCCTCTTCTTCATTGTCGAGATAAGGAGCAAGAGCCCCCTCATGAACCTCGGAATCTTCAAGGGAAACCGGGTGCTCACCTACTCCATCCTTGCGACATTCTTCATGAGCCTAGGGTACCTTGGCGTTGTCTTCATAATCATAATGTACCTGCAGGGCGTCAGGGGACTTAACCCGCTCGATGCCTCGCTCCTGCTGACTCCGGGTTACATAATAACGGCAATAGTGGGGCCGAAGATGGGCAGGCTCTCTGATACCCATGGTGCGCGCATAATAGCGACTGTGGGGCTTATCCTGATGATGGCGACAGTGGCCATCTACCTTACGCTGACCGCTACAAGCAGCCTTTACATAATACTCGTTGCGTCGTTCATATCGGGAATCGGGGTCTCGATGTTCTTCCCTGCAAACATGAGCGCGATAATGGCCAATGCCCAGCGCGAGCATTACGGCAGCATATCCGGGCTCTCACGGCTGATGCAGAACATAGGCACGCTTGCCAGCTACGTGATAATACTCACCGTGGCATCGCTCGCGGTCTCAAGGCCAATAGCATTTTCGATCTTCCTTGGGACATCCAAGCTCATAGGCGGCGTCTCCACCGCATTCATCACAGGGATAGACGCCGCGCTGGTGCTCTCGATAATCGTGCTCTTCATAGCTGCGGTTCTATCATATGCCAGGGGCAAGGAGAACAGGGCGGCGATTAAAGGCAACGAGGAAGGGCGTGAACGATGGCAAAAGAAATAAGGCGCTGCGAGTGGTCCAATACAGATCCCCTCTACATAAGGTACCATGATACGGAGTGGGGCGTGCCCGTACATGATGACAGGAGAATTTTCGAATTCCTTGTGCTCGAGGGCGCGCAGGCAGGGCTTAGCTGGTTCACGATACTCAGCCGGCGCGAAGGGTACAGGAAGGCTTTCAGCGGCTTTGATCCTGGGAAAGTAGCCGTATTCACAGGCCCGATGATAAAGAACCTGCTTAATGATGCCGGGATAATAAGGAACAGGCTGAAGATAGAGTCTGCGGTGAACAACGCAAAATGCTTCCTCAAGGTGCAGGAAGAGTTCGGCAGCTTCAACTCTTACATATGGAAGTTCGTCAGGGGCAAGCCGATAAGGAACAGGTGGAGGAGCATGGACCAGGTGCCTGCGAGCACAGCGGAGTCCGATTCGCTGAGCAAGGACCTCAAGAAAAGAGGATTCAGCTTCGTTGGCACCACGATATGCTATGCGCACATGCAGGCCACGGGCATGGTCAATGACCACATGACCTATTGCTTCAGATACGGTGAACTGTGATGAGGATCGCAATAGGCGGCATCGCAAACCGCCTCGATGCGCGTTGCCAGGTGCATCAAGCCCGAATAGATATATTAATCTGATATGGCTAATTGCGAGCATGCAGCAGGTCTCGCCATTTATCCTCTTGGCCGTTTCAGTGATCGCCCTCATAGTGTTTGTCATACTATCAAGCATATACGCATCAGGCGGGAAGGTAACCACCACAACAGTCCTTTCAACAACATCGGTGCTATCGGTGATAAATGTCACAGGCACGATTCCGGCCACCACGACCCAGGCAACGACCTCGCAAACAACTACAATCGTATCGTCCATAGCCACTACCACGGTGCTGCCAGCCGGGAAGCCGGGGCAATGGCAGGCATCATCGCAGTATCCGCTTCCAGTATACAATGAGACGTGCGTGGGCCTGAACGGGTACATCTACTGCATTGACGGCACGCTTGGCCAGGGCTTTGACACTGACAGCGTCTACTTCGCCAAGGTCTCGCAGTCAGGCATAGGCAGCTGGGAGGCCACGGCCTCTTACCCGGCCAACGTGAGCGGACTTTCATGCGCTCTTTACTCGAGCACAGTATACTGCATAGGAGGAGGCGATGCCTATGGCACCGTCTCGACCGCATACTACGCAAACTTAAGCTCTTCAGGAGTGTCAGGATGGAGACCTGTGCGCCTATATCCTATCCCAATAGATAGCACGTCGTGCGTGATTGCCAGCAATAGCCTTTACTGCATAGGCGGATACAGTTACGGCGCAAGCACAGATGCGGTAAACCACGCGACTTTGGAAGATGGCAAGTATACATCCTGGGCCGCTACAGATCCGTATCCCGTAAACACGTCCCTAGCCGGCTGCGTTAGCCAGGAGGACGAGATATACTGCGTGGGAGGAACAGGCAGTCAGGACGACTATTACGGTACGGTAAATTCCTCCGCGTTAGACCAGATAGAGGAATGGAACGGTTCCGGAACGTACCCGCTGCCAGCCTATGATCCCAGCTGCGTCACCTCCAGCGGCACGGTTTACTGCGTTGGTGGAGATGAATACAATGCCACGCCAATAAGCAACACGTATTATGCCAGTATATCGGGTTCGGGGTTCGGCGTGTGGAGCGACGGGACTGTCTACCCCGGTCCGGGCCTGGGAGAGGGGAGCTGTGCCGCTACTGGCGGATATGTGTACTGTGTTGGAGGCATAAACCAGAGCGGATCGACTTATTTCACGCAGATGCCATGATCACGGGGTGTCGTTCGCCACTGCGCTTACCAGCGCGGTCTCGTTCACCGTGAATGGAGGATTTGAGAGGATTATAGCTATAGCTGCGTCGTTGTTCTTCCATCCGGAGAGCACCTGCATGTTGGCGGTGGAATTGGAATAGAGCCAGTACGTGTAGGCAAACCCGTTCACGCTGCCCGTGTTGGTCTTCTCCTCGGTCATTGGAAGCCCAGAGACCGATGCCGAACCGAGCAGGCTCGAGATCGTCTGCACGTTCGAGGTCGTGATGGCAATATACTCGATGCTGGCGTTCGAGGTTGCGTTGGATCCCTGTGCAACTGTGATCCACCCGCTGGTCGCATTGTCGTATAGCTGCGGGACAACCGATATCAGGTCGGACATGTTCAGAGGCGATGCCGGGTTGAAAAGGTCCGAGACGCTGTAGTTGATAAGGGAAGACCCCAGCAGGGTCTGCGCCTGGGCCGAGCCCATCGGTATTGAGGTGGAGTTCTGCGATGCGGTCTGCGTAAGCGCCGGAACGCCAGATGAGGAGAAGTATATCCCCAGAAGTATCAGGGCTACGATTACCGCTACTATGATGCCTATTATTATGTAAAGGCGGGTCCTGTCCTGGCCCTGCTGGCCTGCCGGCTGGCCCGTTGCCGTAGGAGTGTTTTGTTGCTGCGCCATGGAGATGCCTTGATATTATTCTTGCCGAAAGCGTTTATAATCACTGCGCGAAAGTTCGCTTTTGCTATGCTTCCTGCATCTCGGCTTGCTGCTCCTGCGCGCGCGGCTCGGCCTGCTCGGAGTGCCACTTTATAGGGGTAAACTCCTTCTTTGTATCTATGCTTCTGAGCGGCAGGTCGCCAAGGAGGAGCCTGGTAACCTCGCCGTAAAGGACCTTTACGCGGTGCCGCCTGAAGCGCTCCTTGTAGTACTGTATCTGGCGCTTGTATGCCACGTCGTAATTGTCGAATACACCAAGGAGGAAATAGTCATAGCTGCCAACCATCTGCGCGGCAAGCGGGAACCTGCATACCACTGGATCATTGTCGTCGCTTTGGAGTATCTCGCGCCGCAGCCGAGAGCCGTCCACTTCGAAGTTCTCTGCGAGTATGTACTTGCCGAACATCGACATTATCGACGTGTTATCCTGCGGCTTCATGACCATGGTGAAGCGCTTGACGTATCCGAGCTCGGTAAGCTTCTTGAAGTTGTAAGCAACGGTGTTGAAGTGCATGCCGAGCTTGTCCGATATCTGCTTGTACGACATCCTTGCATCAACATTCAGCAGCTTGAGCATCTCCTTGTACTTCGAAGGGATCGAGAGCCTGTCTATCAGCTGGTTCCTTGAGGGGAAGAACCCAAGCGACCTGTGCGCCACGTCAGACGCCTGCCAGAGCACGCCGTACTTCGAGAGCGCGATCTGCATTGTCTTGTCCCAGTGCACGTAATCCTGGCTGCTGATCGCGTTCGCGTATATTATCATGTCGTACTTGCCGCGGACCTGGACTGCAACCTGCGGTATGTATGATTTCTCAAGTAGGGAGAGTACCTCGTTGTAGTTGGGCTTGTTCACGAATTTGAGCATTATTATGTGCGGGCTGTTCAGGCCGAGCAGCTCCTCGTTCAGCTCTATCGTATACCTTATCCCGAGCTCTGCCTCCGCCTTGCGGATGCGCTCCTTGACCGTGCGCCTTGAGACTTCAAGCTTCTTTGAGAGTTCGAGTATGGATATTCTAGAATCCTCGGAGAGGGCCCTGAGGACCTGCCTTGTGAGCGGACTCTGCCTCTCGTTAAACTCGCTCCTGAACGAGTATGGATTGTGCTCCATGCTCTCATATAAAACAAAAAGGCATTTAAACTTTGCCAAAATTGCTACATCCCAAAATAACCAACGCCATGGGTGCAGCTCTCTCTTTTGTAAAGCAGGTCATGGGCTGGGGGTATTGTTCCCTTCCTGTCCGTGCTCTGCCACGCCGGCTTCGTTGCCTGGCCTTGCCATCTTTGTCATGTAGTTGTCAAGCCGTATTGCCCTTCCGTAGAGGTATTCGAACCTCCTGCTTGCCGTGGAGAAGCTCACGGTGGTTATGTGCTCGCTCTTCTTGTTTATTATGTTGAACGGAGGCACCTTGTACGCTATCTTGTCGTCGAGCATGAGCCTCTCGTGCTGCTCCACCGCGTCCTTGTCGTCCATTAGCCTCATCTCGAATGCTATTCCGTCATGCGCAAGCTCGCTCCTGAAATCTGACACTGAGCTGCTTGTATCGGAATCGAGCATCTCCTTTGAGGTGAGTATGGTGATCTTCTTGAAGTTGCCCTTGCTCTCCTCGATGAGCCTGTGCAGGTTGGAGAGCGCAGTCGAATTGAAGTGCTTGTCTATTATGCGGAGATGGCCGGAGAGGTTTGCGAAGATGCTCTCCCGAAGGCTGATCAGGTTCGAGAACGGCTTCGCAGGGTCTATTGCCATGGTGTGCCTCACCTTTGTGACCCTTGATACGCTCCGCGTCCTGTTCGTGTACTCTATGAAGGCATCGCACGCGAAGCAGACAACTATTCCCGCATAGGTTACGTCCATGTAGTAATTCTGTATCGTTGTGAAGAGTCCAGAGAGGATGACATAAAGCAGGAGCGTGTAGACTGCCACCATGCCGGCGTGCAGCGGCACGTACCTTGTCTGCGAAGCGGTGTTGCGTTCATTGCGCCTGATGAACATAAGGAATGCGCAGCCCATTAGGGCCAATGCCACGATGAAGAGGACATACGATTCCAGTATGCTCTTGTGGACCGCCAGCAGCTGCTGTGCCGCAGCAGCTATCGACGGCGCTATAGTCGCGTTATTGTCGTAGGAGCTCTGGATCACCGCTCCGGCGCCTATCCCGTATATTATCGAGATTTCCTCAACTATGTACACGGACCCCAGGACAAGCATCAGCGATGCAAGGTTGAGGAATATCAGGGTGAACCTGTCTTTAGGCGCCGATTCCCCATTCTTCTCCATGTTTAGATTATTTAGTGACGTTATGTATAATAAATGTCCCTAAATCAGGAGTGGTTGATGTCGTTTAAGTGGTTTTTGTATAGATTATGTAATAGGCCTTGCCGTAATTGCTGTTGGCGGAAAAGAAGAAGATGTGTTGCGAACCCACAGAGCTGGGCGGGCCAGTATAGAAAGTCAATTGGGCCTCGCTATTGCTTGGGATAGTATAATTCTGATTTGGGGTCACCGCTACAGCATTCGAATATGTTATGTCACCGTAAGAATTTTGTGTTGCATACTCCATGATTCCGGGAAACTCTTTGACGCTATTGACACGCGTTCCGTTTATGTAATCGAAACTTGGAGGAGCATTTGATAGGTTGATATCGGATAAGATCACATTGCCAAATCCTGGTTTTGGATAAAACGTGTAATTTGAATTACGGTATGTATGGTTGGAATAATTTGGCGTGTATAACGAGAATTGGTTTGAAAGCGTCATGGACAGGTTTCCATTTGTAGACAGAGTGACAGATTCAGGTTCCAGCACGGCTGGTGAGATATAAAGCGGGGCCGAGGAAGACTGGCTTCCTATTCCAACGGTTATGTTATGCAGGCCCACCCCAATGGTTCCGTCAGCGACAAGGAAGTTGTAATATCTAGTATAGTTGCTCGCGATGCCATCCACATGCAGTGATATTGACTGGTTCGAAGTAAGATTCAGGTTTCCAAGGTCTATGATTAAAGTGTTTCCATTATACACCAAACCGTCAATCCCAGCCCCCATGCTTTTGTTGTAGAGTATTTGAGATGATAGGTAGCCATCGTACTGGGTCAGCGCCGCAAGATAAAATAGCTGCTTGTCTGTAATGGTATTGTTATAGAGCCCACGGTAGGACAATAGTTGTAGGGGTCCTCCAATGTTAGATGCTAGAACTAGCCATCCAACTACGCTAGCAGACGAGTAATCGTACTGATCGCCGCTTGATGTTGTTGATGCCGTTGTGGTTACCCCTCCACTCAGTTTTGACGAGTAATAAGGAGATTCAGATCCTACGTAATTACCGTATGTATAATCAACATATGTCAGCTGTCTTTGTTTGGTATATGCGGTATAGTTCACAGTTCCTCCGAATACGCCAGAATAATACAGCACACTTAGAGCATCTGCTATGAGCAGGATTCCGGTACCGGTGCTCCTGAGCTGATACAGAGATTCAAGATCCGTGGCGCTCTCAGGAAGGTTAAGCGTGGGTGGGGTTTTTGTGCTGTTCAGTACTGGAAGCCCCAAGTAGTATAATGTATATACAACAGTGCCTCGGATTATGGGATTGTATTCTCCCCAGTCATATGCGGTTGCCGCACCACTATATGTGGAATTCGGACCAAGGGCCTCGTTAATTGTTGTCTGGTTGTGTGACTCGTTGTAGAGCGCTTCGTATAACTGCGAATAGTTCTGTGTATAATATCCGGAATTCGTGCTGATAAGGGAAAGAAACATTGTCTTGTTTGCGAGCAGATATCTTAGGTTTCCTCCGTATTCGTATATCTGGTCATTGAGACTTTTCAGCGCGTAGGCATTTCCCAGGGAAATCGATACATTCAGATATACTGCTATAATAATTACCGCGGCTACTGCAGTTAGTACAACCAGTTTGTATCGTTTGGTTACGAATTTAGGAAGGCTCTCGTTTGCCTTACTTCTGAACACCGCAAATGCAGATGCCGCTGTTCCTATCCCCCCAAATAATGTTATCCCTCCAATAATTCCTAAGAGCAATACGATGTTAATTTGATTATGGCTGGCTGTGGTAGCTCCCGAAGCTATCGAAGAAAGAAGTGCAAAATTATAAGGGGCGGATAGGAGAGTATATGCGAATATCGCAACGAGAATTGAGAGTGCCAGCGAAATCAAAGACCATCTCCTCACTTTGTTTATTTCAGTGGATCGCATTTTCAGGCCGGAAACCAGGAGGGTCAGGGGCAGCATCATGCCCACGATCCATGATGCATATAGGAGGTATGTAGAGTAACCAACGAGCGATAGAACATACAGGAAGCTTGCATTCTGCGAGGATATCAGGTAATACTGCAGGATTTCCATTATAATTATCACAATAAGCATGAATATGGAAGAGAGCAGTACCAATGCCGGCCATTTTTGTGAGATCGGGTGGGGAGATTTGGGTTTTGGGACGGGGTTGTATATCAAATTTAGTAGTCCTGATATCAGCAAGAGAGGAACAACAAACCACCTGTATGGCGAATATTGAAAAAATATGAAAAGCACTACAGCTTCTAAAATAATCATTATGGCTATGATCCGGTGCCTGGTTTGCCTTAATAGCAGCATTCCTTCGATGAAAACTGCGAGTGAGGTGGCTATGAAGACTAATTCCGATAGTCCTCTGAGGCCATTCCTGTACAGAAAATATATCGTGAGCGCTGCTGCAACTATGGCAAGCACTCCGGAAACGCGAGTAAGAAGCCCATTCTGCCTGAATGAAGACTGGCCGGGCGCATCCAGATCTGCCATGTGACCGCAAGACCTTACAATGTCAAGGTTTAAATATCAGTGTCGATATAGATTATTGCGAGCAGATACAGTAGTTCCTATAAGTCAGGCTATAATTAGTCGTCGTATAACTACTTCTTTGCTTTTAGGAAAGGTGTAAAGTTTGAAAGCATTCTCAGAAATGAGCTTAGACCCAGCCATAGTCGAATCCCTGAAAAGGATAAATTTCATAA
>JASHTL010000012.1 GCA_030040595.1 Microcaldota archaeon | reverse complement strand
ATTCCCTTCTGTATGAAGACCACGTTGGCCTTGCTCGCGACTATCTTGTTCACCATCTCCTTTAGCATCTTCTCCTCCTGGTTGAGGAATGCCTGCATCTGATCCGGCGATGTGATCTCTATCTTCGCGTCCACTTCTGTCTTCTCTATCTCCAGCGCGACGTCAAGCAGGGCTATGTTAGCGTTCTTTACCTGCTTAGGCATTCCAGGATGCGCTATCTCCTTGTCTATGAGCACGCCGTTGATGAATTCTGTGTTCTCTACTGCGCCGCCCTCCTTCTTCTCCAGCTTTATGAAGTCCTTGTCTATTGTCACCTTGCCGTTTGCCCTTTCTGCAACCTGCTGTATTGCCTTTAGCGCCAATGTAGTTAGGTACTTCTTCGTCTGATCGCTGCCGACGTTCTTAGATCCGATTGAAACGGATGCTATGTTGAGCAGCTTCTCCTGGTCGTCTATGGAAATGTCGTTTGACGCATCCTTAAGGAAGCCCTTCGACTTCTCCTGCGCCATCTCGTATCCTTTTATTATCGCTGCAGGCGGCACGCCCTGGTCCAGAAGCTGGCCTGCGTTCCTGAGGAGGTCGCCGGCCATGATCACAGCTGATGTGGTTCCATCGCCCACTTCCTTGTCCTGTGTCTTCGCAACGTCGACTAGTATCTTAGCGATAGGGTGCTCTACGTTCATCTCCTCGAGTATCGTGGCTCCGTCGTTAGTTATGACGAGGTCGCCAAGCTCGCTGACAAGCATCTTGTCCATGCCCTTTGGGCCGAGCGTGGTCCTGACTATGCTTGCGACGGCGTAGCCGACCGCGATATTGGTTCTCTGTGCCTCCTTGCCTATAAGCCTTGATGCGCCTTCAGGCAGTATCATGTATTGTTGTCCTAGGTTATTTTCAGCCATGTTCTCACTTAGTTTCAGTAGAAAATTTGCAAGCCGTAAATGTACGATTTACGACTACAAGAATACGTTAATTATATAGGCATAGAAAAGTATATAAGGATTTCCCGTATTTCGTCGTGAACTGGCTGTAGTCGGCTCAACGGGTCTCGGAATTATTTGGGTTTATTGAGAACGTACCGTCACTGTTGCGCACTATTTTGCCGGATATGATGAGCCCCATTGCAATTTTTGTGATGTCCTCGCCGGATAGGCCGCTGAGGCGGTGCTGCCTGTATCCGGACCTGCCAATAAGACTGGCCATATTGTCTATAACATGGTCTTCTCTCAGTGTTTTTAGTATGGCTTTCTCTATATCGCCTTGGACGTCCGGGGATATTGGCGTTTCCGCGGTAATTCTGGAACGGCGGTAGGCGCGGCGCAGCATCAGCGCAACTTCCTCGCTTCTGTACCTTACTTCATCGCCTAACAGAGCGGCAATTGCGCCTAGCCTTGATCTGTCGGTCCTTCTAGTATCGGGCATTGCATCTGACTCTAGAATAGCTTTCCCCGCTTAAAAATATTACCTTCGTCTGCTGGTTCCTTTTTATCTCTTGACATGCAAATGATATTTGATAAGATGGCAAAGAAGACCGTGCTCGCATTCGGCTCTTTCGACATAGTCCACCCCGGGCACCTGAGCTACCTGGAGAAGGCGAAGAGGCTCGGCGACAGGCTTGTAGTAATAGTGGCGCGGGACTCCAGCATAATGATGTTCAAGCACAGGAAACCTGTTTTCTCGGAAAAGGAGCGCGTCAGGATGATATCAGCACTGAAGCCTGTCGACCTTGCAGTGCTTGGCAACCGCGTGAGCGGCAAGGAGGGCATTTACAGGGTGCTCAGGAGGTACAGGCCGGACGTGATAGCGCTGGGATACGACCAGCGTGCGGACATCCCTGAGATGAGGAGAAGGCTCGCCTCCTACGGGCTTAAGCCCGCGATAGTGAGGATAGGCGTGGATCCGCGGGAGAAGAAGTGCAAGAGCTCAAGGTTTTCTCGCCTTCTCTGATTGGTGCTTCCTGACCACTCTCAGGTAAGCCAGGAGGGCTAGTATGACAATTACTGCGGCTATTACCGCGTATGCTGTAGGCGTGGCTATGCTTTCTATGCGCTGGAGTGCTGTTTTATTTCCCGCACCGGCAGGAATTGTAGTGGTAGTGGTTGTCGAGGTACTTGTTGCTGTTATAGTGACCGCGTTTGGCGAGACTATGCCCACCGTCGTGGCTTGCTGGCTTACCTGCGTTATTCCGATAGAGTACACGGCATCGGAGTATATGGAGGTGCTGTTGTATCCTCCAATGCAGTATACGGTAGTGCCCGAGGCCACGCACGAGGCGCTGCTTACGGGTTCCGGGTAATTGGCCAGGTATGCCCAGCCCCCTATGCCCTCGTTTGTGACAGGCGCAGCGTATGCCTTGTCACTGTATGTGATGCCGTTGTAGCCGCCTACGCAGACCATGTATCCCTGGGCGAGTGTGCATCCGATGCCTGAGTCGTTCATGGGATACAGCGTTGTCGCGAACCACTTGGACATGCCTGTGGCGTTGAGCGCGGCAAAGTAGGCCGAGTTCGTGAATCCCGAGTCTGTCTGGCCTCCGACGCAGTATACGTAATTGCCGCTGCCCACGCACGAGGCGCTGCTTACGTTAAGCGGATACGGCCTTGCAGCAGCCCATGCGGAGAACCCGCTTCCGTCCGGGTTCCTGATGACATTGCCGTAAATCGCAGTATAGTATGTGAGGTTGGTCTCGCCGACATATGACCTGTTGCCTCCCATGCATATTATATCAGATACGGTGGAGGCGCACTCGGTCCCTCCCGCTCCGATCGGATACGGAAGAAGCGCGTGCCAGTCAACGATCATGCCGTCGGAAAGGGTTGCCGCGTATGTCATGTTCACGTATGATGAGTAGTTGTAGCCGCCCAGGCAGTATAATATCCCGGAACTTGTCACGCAGCTCTGGCCGTATTCGGACAGGGGGTACGGGGTCTGGTTTGCCCACTGGCTTATGCCCTGGCTTGTAACCTGCGCAGAGTATGTATTATTGATGAATTGGTCGGATGAATAGCCGTTTATGCAGTACACGTATCCGGAAGAGTAGACGCACTGCTGCCCGACCGCGCTAATCGGGTACTGGAAAGGCGCGGCAGACCACCCGCTTGCCGAGAGAACCTGCACAGAGCAGATTATCGCTATTGCCGCCATCATGACTGCGCTGCGCGAGACCATGCACTCATTCTTCTATGCTGCCTTGGCCTTTTTATTCCCCTCATGCTGCCTGCTTGCACTCCTTGCCAGCCTGCCGAACTTCTCGAAGAAGAGATCCCATGTGTAATCATGCTCCACTCTCCTCCTTCCGTCCCTGCCCATCTGCTCCGCGAGCCGAGGGTGCTCGGTTATGAAGAGCATCTTCGCGGCCATGGCCTGCGGCGATGGAACAAGGTAGCCAGTCTTGGCATCGATTACGGTCTCGGTGGGGCCGCCCTCCTTCACCGAGATTATCGGCTTGCTGCTTGCCATCGCCTCCAGTGGTATGAAGCCGTAATCCTCGTTTATCGCTGCGAAGAGCACCGCCGTACACCTCGAGTAGAGCCTGTTGAGCGTTGAATCCGGTATGTTTGTCATTATGCCTATGTTGTAGCCTTTCGTCGAGGCCTTGAGCTTCTCCATGTAAGCTGCGTGCTCCGGATCGTTCGATATCGCTCCTGTCAGTAGCAGTCTCTGCTTCTTGTCCTTGGACTTCCTAACGAAATGCTTGAACGCGTCTATCACATAATCCTGCCGTTTGTTTGGCACGAACCTTGAGTTGTAGAGGAAGAACTTGTCGTCGCCCCTGTTGGTATACTCGCCAGCGTGAATTCCGGGGTTTATCACTGTAGCGCTCCTTCCAAAATACTTCTTTATGCGCTCGTTGGTGGTGTTGCTGTTGGTGGCTATAGCCTCTATCTTCTTGACCACGCCGCCGGCTACGAACTTGTAGGTCTTGACCATGGCCGCGTAAATGAGCTTGTCCCTTGTAGACCTGCCCTGCATGCGGACCTGGTAGAGGTCGTATACCTCTCTCGGAGGGGTATGGCAGTACCAGAGCACGCGCTCGTTCCTGTTGCGTATCCATTCACTGGGCGAGATGTGGGGGTTAAGCACGTCGTAGTCCTCCTTTATCCTCATGCGGTAGAATCCGTATCCGTACCGCAGCCCCTGCGAGGCCCTGTAAGGCAGGAGCCTTGAGATGGACTCCTTTGGCCTTATCACCTCTATGTCAAGGTCTGAGAAGCCGGGGAATGCCCTCTTCTTGTCATATTCAAGCGTGTATATCTTCGCGTCATACTTCTTCGCTATCTCGAGTATCACGCGGTCGACTCCTCCCATGAGGTTCAGGTAAGGTTGGATGACAAGGAGCTTCATTCGAATACCCCATTATGCCAGAGCATTTCAGCCAGGCATGACGTAACTGTTGTTGACGTAGCTGGGCTTGGCCATGACCTTCGGCAGTGTGCCAGTGTAATTGTCCAGCGAGTAGATCATTATGTCGCTGGTCGTGTTGACGTAATTTACCCCTCCTGTGAAGTTCTTAGGATATGCCAGCGTGAATCCCGGCAGCACTCCGAGGAAGTATCCCCTGTAGTAGTTGGAGTTGTAGAACTGCGACGGCGCGTCGGTTATGGTGTCGTTAGGCCCGTTTGGCAGGTATATCAGTATGAACGTGTAGAACGGCGTGCCTCCGCTGTCGAAGGCGCCTTCGTAAAGGTTGGTGGTTACTACGGCATTTGACTTTGTCCCATTCTGGTAGAGCAGCCTGGTAGGCTTCCCTGTCTCAAGGAAAGAGGTGGGCAGGCAGTATGACTCGTTCACCTCGGACTGTCCAACTATGGTGATCGTCTGCAGAGCTGTGGCATTTGCAGCGGTTGAATTCGAGAGCGAACAGAAGTCGCCGACGTTGGTGACGTTTGCCGGAACGAGAAGTTCGGCAGGGTCATGCGCTATCTCGCACGGCGATGT
>JASHTL010000011.1 GCA_030040595.1 Microcaldota archaeon | reverse complement strand
TGCACGAGCTTCTTCCTCTTCAGGTGGTTCCTCTATGTCTCTGGCCCTGACAAGTCAGGCACGCTGCTCCGGTACAAGGCTATTCCCAAAACAATGGTCTTCACCTCAGTGATACTTGCCGCGCTGACCCTGGGCAGCTCCATATTGATATTCCGTATAGCCAATTTCCTCGACTCGCAGGGAGTGCCTGCGTATATGCTGCATTCCATCCAGCTCTCGCTGCCCGTGCTGGAGATAGGCATAGTCACGCTGCTCTTTGCTCTCGGCGCTGTAGCGGCATACTCGATCTACAAGCCGTCAAGGCTTAAGGCAGCATCGAAGTATAGGGCAGGTGTACTGGGTGCGGCGGCGTACACGCACCCGATCTTCATGGCCTCCTACAAGGCAGCGGCATGGTTCATGTATGAGATATCCGAAGGCGTGGGAGCATTCGACACTTACCTCAGCGCAGGACTGGACTGGATAGGCCATGCGATAGTGCTCTCCTCAAGGGGACTTAGGAGAATATCAGTAGGGAGCATAAACCCGTACGCGCTAGTCTTCGCCGCAGGCCTTGTCTTCCTGCTTGCATACGCGTACCTGGTGTTGGGATGATGCTTGACCCTGTTGACATATTTGCAGGTCTGTGCGCCTTGCTGGTGGCAGGCAACCTCGTCATAAGAATATCGAACAAGGAGATCACGCAGTTCGCGTTCAACTCGCTGTTTATGATTCTCATAATAGCGCTTGCCGGGTACATGCTCTATGCCGGCACCTCCATCACTACCCTCGGCCTCTTCTCCCTTAATCCGTTCTCGCTCTTCTTTGTCATGGTGCTTACATCGGCGCTTCTACTTGTGAGCGTGCTGGCATACCAGTACGCGGACAGGTTCGGCGACTTTGCCGTCCTTGCCTCGTTCTCTCTCATGGGCATATACATGGTGGCGCTCGCGAACTCGCTGATAACGATATTCATAGGCCTTGAGCTGATGGTCATACCGTCCGTGTTCATAGTCCTGCTCTCCAGGCGCAGCCTAGAAGCAGCGACCAAGCTCTTCATAATGGGTGCGATCTCCGTGGCACTCCTCTCGTTTGCGATAGTCACAATATACGGAGGCACTGACAGCTTCGCGCTGTCAGGAGCGCATCAGTCAGACCTTCTCCTCTTTGCCGTGGTGTTATTCATAGCCTCGATAGGATTCGAGGCCTCGGTCTTCCCGTTCAACGTGCTGATACCAGACGTGTATGAAGGATCGCCGTCCTATGCAACGGCGATGCTCGGCGGCATAAACAAGAAAGTTGGATTCATGGCCCTGATCCAGGTACTAGTACTCGTATTCATCGCCTTCAGGTCCGCATTCATGATAGTCGCGATCCTGTCAGTGGCGACGATGTTCTACGGCAACGTGGTTGCGATAATGCAGAAGAGCTTCAAGCGCATGCTTGCCTATTCCTCGATATCGCAGGCAGGATACATGCTTATAGGAATAGCCGCAGCGACATCGGATGGAATCACTGCAGTTCTTTTCCAGGTCTTCGCGCACGCGTTCCTCTTCATAGGCATATTCGCGATCGTCTCGTGGCTCGAGTCGCGCAACAGGAACGAGATCGACGACCTTATAGGTCTGAACCAGGAGAACAGGATAGCCGCAGGCGCGGCGGCGATATTCATGCTCTCGTTCATAGGCATGCCCTTCACCACAGGGTTCATAGGCAAGTTCCTGCTCTTCCTCAGCGCTGTCAACGCGGGACTGGTCTGGCTTGCCGTGATAGGCATAATAAACACGGCCATCTCTATCTACTACTACGCAAGGCCGATAATGGCCATGTACACAGTAAAGGAGAACGCGAAGAAGGCGGAGATGAACGCGGCAGTGACCGCAGTGGTGGTAATCTGCCTTGCCATAACCCTGCTCTTCGGCCTCTATCCGCAGCCGATGATCCAGATGGCCAGCAACGCCAGCTCATTTCTTTTCAGCGGAGCCTAAAACCCTTATTCTGACGCCGAACGCGTTTTCTAGAATCCTGAAATGCCTGTTATCCCTGGTAAGTATGGTTGCATCATTCTCAAGCGCATGAACTGCCATAATAATGTCAAGGTCATCTACTTTGCTTCCTGTTTTAATGAGCTTTGCAGCAATGTCGGCTGCCTTCAGCGAATCGGCGTAGGTCACCGGAAGGGTTTCTATACGTGCAAACAATAGCGATGCCTGGATATAGGAACTCTTATACCCCTTCAATTCTGAATGTCTCTCTCCGGTAAGAACCTCGTATGCGCATAAGGAATTGGAATAAAGATCTGCTCCCACAAGTGCACCCCTAACGGTTTCATCTCCCTTGAGAAAGTCTATTATTGCTGAAGAGTCAAGAAAGAGTCGCATTTCTATACACTCTGAATTGCCTTCTATGCTTGGCTACGGATTTTTGGAGTCTCTCTGCTTCATCCTTGCCCATCACGCCGAAAAACTGGTCGATATCCTCCAATTTGGCGGTGCGGGTGTGATCGGCCATATCGGAGAGCAGCTGGGTGAAGCTTCTTTTTCCCTTCATTGAAGCCAGTTTCTTGTAAGTCTCGTCGCTTATCATTATGGTCTTCATATCTGTATATAGACTGTATACAGATATTTAAATGTTACAGATGCGATCAGGACTATCTGCGATACGTTAAAATAGCAGTTTCTGCCTAGCATAAGAATTTGCTGAGACCTAGACTATCGAGATTAATTTGTTAAAAACCCAGAGGATATACTTATATAGGATCAAACACAGAAAAAGTCTGATAAGATGGCAGTTAAGGAAAGCAGGACAACAGAAAGGGTACGATTTGGAATAGGCGTAGCCACGGCAGCTGTGGCTTCAGTGAATGGATTCTATGCTGCCACTAACGGCGGCAGGGCGGTATCCGTTGCGCTTGCATCCGCAACAGCTGTTTTATCAGGGAATGAGATTACCAGTGCCTTCTATTTAAGACGCGCGAGGAGGAACAGGGAATTGATCGGCGAAAAGCTGGAGAATATAGCGGGTTCGATTGATGCTGTAAGCACTGCATCAGACAACGTTCTTAAGGAGATAGCGCGTACGAGAATACTCGGAAGAGCTAGGAGATACTCGCCCCATAGGCGTAATTAACCCGTAATTTTGACCTTCTGTGCAGATCGCCGAAGTGCAGGCAGAACCTGGTATTACGATATGTTAAAATACCAGTTTCGCCAATAAGGTATCATGCATCAGATAACAAGAGCAGAGGCCATTGAGGCGCTCAAGGGATGCGTTGACCCGGAGATAGGCATAAACATAGTGGATCTGGGCCTCATCCACTGGATAGGCATAGACGAGAAGAACAACATCACGCTCAGGCTCACTATGACAAGTCCTATGTGCCCGGTTACAAGCATAATACTTGCGGATGCGCAGCTCAGGCTGGAGCACATCCAAGATGCGGGACAGGTGAACATGGACCTTGTCTGGGAGCCAGCATGGATCCCGGAAATGATAACGGAGGAAGTACGCATGAGCATGCAGGTCTAGAACCTCCTACCGTAAAGAGCTCATTTTGAACCGGGGTAAAGCCACCCTTTCAGTAACTCGGTAAGGTATGGCATTACCGCGTATGTAAGACATAAGACAAGGATAAGCGCGTAAATTGGACCGGTCACAAACAGTGAATAGCCGCCAATGTAGGGACTAAGTATCAGGCGCGAAGTTATCCCGATCAGCGACGCACATATGAAGAGTACAAGAGCCATCTTCCATTTCGGGGGAGGAGCCGGAGGCTTAGCCTGTGACTGCATTTTCTGGAGCTGGAACCATGTCTC
>JASHTL010000063.1 GCA_030040595.1 Microcaldota archaeon | reverse complement strand
CCTCAGTACGTGTCGCAGCTCAATAGCATATATTCCAACGGCTATCTCTCTGCAAACGAACTGCAGGCGCTGGCCAACTCCTCGGGAATGAACGAGAGCCAGTTCAGCAGCTGCCTCTCCGGCTACCCGAGCGCATTCAGCAGGCAGTCGCTGCTTGTGAGCCACTACAACATAACTGTAAGCCCTTCGATCGTTGTGAACTGCGACACCCTGGCCATACCGCAAACTGTAAACAAGGCACTTTGCTATGCAAACAGCACCTTCTGTTGACGAGAAGAGATACCTGATAGCAGGCATCGATACTGGCAAAACCTCTGCAATCGCATGCCTGGACCTAGATGGGAACGTGGTTTACACCGCTGCGGAGAAATACGGCGGAATAGGATGGTTCACCAGCACGCTAAGCTCGATCGGAACTCCTGTGATAATAGCCACGGACAAGAGCAAGGCCGATTCCACTATCTCGAAGCTTGCAGCGATATTCGACTCTGTGCTCTTCACTCCGCACAGGGACATAAGCGTGAGAAAGAAGAACGAGATGCGCTCCGGTACCGAGGTAGAAAGTACGCATGAGCGCGACGCACTCGCTGCTGCAATGTCCGCTTACAATGCGTACAGGAACAAGCTGGACCAGGCAGATAGGCTGGCCAGGCAGGGCAACTTTGCCGACAACGCCAGGCTGAAGGCGATGGTCATCAAGAAGTACTCCATGCACGACGTGATGACCGATGCAAAAAGGGGCAAGCGCTTCGTGAGATAATTCTCATCCCAAAACTACTAGATAAGGTTTATATATTTCGCATGGCCATAAACTCAATGGAGGCATCTGGAGAGACTACTTCGATCTTCAGTCAGGGATGAGACAATGAGCGAACAAGAAACGGGTACTATGCAATCGGCCTCGGAGAACACTGTGCTTATAGGGAAGAAGCCGCCCATGAACTACGTGCTTGCAGTCGTAACCCAGTTCAACAACGGCGCAAAGAACGTAAAGATACGCGCCAGGGGCAACGCTATATCAAGGGCTGTTGACGTGGCAGAGATAACGCGCAACAGGTTCGTCACCGATGCGAAGGTCAGCAGGATTGACATAGCATCGGAGGAACTCTCGAACGAGGACGGCACAAGGTCGAAGGTAAGCTCGATAGAGATAATCCTGGGCAGATGACTAATCCTCATTTATTCCCTAGGTAATCCTTGAGTCCGAGATCAGAGTCCGGTGCGCGTCGCAGACGGACAGAATATTCTTAAGGGATGGAAAGAAGAATAATAGCAATGACACACGCGGAGAGGACAGGCCCACGGATCAGAGGAGCCCAATGCACCTATGCGGAAGCGTCGAGAGGCTTTCATCCAGACATACCTCCGGAACAGAGGAGCGATGACATTGAGGGAGTGACGCGTGCGCTCACGCTTCTCCTAAGGGATGTATTCACGGAAGCATGCGAGAACTTCTCCCACGAGGTAAGAAACTATAACCCGAGGGCTATCAGAACCCAGGCGCACCTGCTTCCCAAAAAGATCTTAGTCGAGCACAGTTACGGTTGGATTGAAGATTCAGAGTTCAGTCACCTAAATGACCCATGGGCTTCGAAAGAAGGAACAATGCTGACAATCCCGTTTCCAGGCGGTCATTGGAGCAGTGCTTTTGGCGCGCTCAACGCACCTATAGGTGAATATGGGAAGGCCTTTGCCGCGCGCATGCTGGATACAACCATGCTACTTAGACGTATGACTGAATCGAGCGTGGTGTTGGACTTTAATGCACTTATAATGCCCGAAGACAGAGATCGCCCGTCACGCAGTTCTCCCTTACTTATGAATACGCTTCAACTGGAACCTATTGAGACATTTGCTGCAAGCATAGACTCAATAATGCATGCGGCAACGCTCCTGACAGCAGAGAGGCTTCCTGGATACAGGCATGCTGATGCTGCGCTGGAAGCCTTATTCAGGGATGGCCTGCCGAGGCAGGTTGCAATGAGCTTCCCGTACAAGCTATTAGCAACTCTGAATCACACGAATAGGTACATACCAGGAGCGGTAACCGTAGGAAACTACGGAAGACTGGGATTAAGCACTCACTTCCGTGAGATAATACACCCTATGCACGAAGAATATGTCGAGGAGATAAAAAGGCAGAATAGGCAGGAGATGTTTGCTGGGCTCCTGGGCCACGGATGCCCGGTAGGATGGCGTGAAAAGAGGGAGGAAAAGACGGGGATAGGGTATATGCAGGACGCGTTTCTATATGTATACAAGGCACTTAGGCAAACTTAGTGTAGTGTTGAAATTTTACAGAAGAAAATAGTCAAGAGGTTTGCCAAACACTGATTCATGGGCTTTTAATGGCCCTGACCAACGCTGTCGCAGTGACAGTGCCCACCACACGCCTGCTCTGTTTGCTCTCAACAACAGGAAGCCTCGAGAAACCGCTCTTGACAAGTACCTGCGCAGCCTCATCCAGATTCATATCCTGATACACCAGCGGCGTTATCCTCAGCATGACATCATCGACTCTCTTCTCCGAAGATCCTTTCCCTATCGCTGTTTCCCTCTTGAGCAGCCCGATTAGTACGCCGTCCTCAAGCACCGGAGCTACTGATACGCGCGCATTCCTCATGACCATTAGCGCTGTCGAGACCTTTGCCGATCTCTCAACACCCACCACATGCTTCTGCATCACTGAGGAAACATGCTTCATGTCCCCAACCCATATATTGCCTCATCATTCAAGTATTTTAACTTTTGTATCCTAAGTAAATTGACTATTGCTGTGGTGTTCCGTTGCAGAACGAGTACAGGACGCATTACATAAATGAGCTGGACCATCAGCCTGACGGTCAGCAGGTCAGGCTCGCAGGATGGGTCCACGAAGTCAGGAACATAGGCAAGATAGTCTTCCTTCTGGTCAGGGATCACAGCGGAATAGCGCAGGTGACTGCCAAGGAGGGATCTGTGCCTGACGACCTGATAAAGAGGATGAACCTTCCAAAGGAGAGCGTCATCAGCGTAAAGGGGATAATCAAGAAGAATGCACAGTCAAAGAAGGGCTACGAGATAATACCTACGGAGATAGAGAACCTCAATCCCCTCTCGGCAAACATACCCTTCGAAACTACCGGCAAGGTTCCTGCTGAGCTTGACGTAAGGCTCAACTTCAGGTACATAGACTTCAGGCGCCTCGAGACAAGCTCCATATTCAACATACAGTCATCGCTGCTCAGGGGCTTCCGCGAGGCCGCGCAGAAGAACCGGTTCATCGAGGTAAGGCCGCCGAGCATAGTTGAGGCAGCGACTGAAGGGGGCACCGACCTCTTCCAGGTAAACTACTTTGAGAAGAAGGCGTACCTTGCGCAGTCTCCGCAGCTCTACAAGCAGCTTGCGGTGATAGGCGGCATGGACCGCGTATCAATGGTTGTGCCTGTATTCAGAGCAGAGAAGCACAATACTGTATACCACCTAAACGAGAGCACGCAGATGGATATAGAAATCGGTTTCGCCGACCATAATGATGCCATTAGCATGCTCAAGCTCTTCTTCTTGTCAATGCTCAAGTACGTTGAGAAGAATAACGAAGAGGATCTGAAGCAACTGGGCGTTGAACAGAAGAAGACTGGCGTAAAAGAAGTCACGTACAAGCAGGCTCTAAAGAAGCTCTCCGCGAACGGCATGGCCATGGAGTTCGGCCAGGATTTCAACAGGGAGCATGAGGAGATGCTCTGCAAAACCTTTGGCGACGCAATAATAGTGAGGGAATACCCTACTGCGCTGCGGGCATTCTACAGCATGCCCAGCAAGAATGATCCGGAGATATCGAACAGCTACGACCTTATCTACAAGGGCCTTGAGATATCAAGCGGAGCACAGCGTATACACAAGGCTGATATGCTCATTGATGCGATCAAGAAGAGGGGCATGGACCCAAGGAACTTCAGCTTCTACATAGATGCTTTCAGGAGGGGCGCCCCGCCGCATGCCGGCTGGAGCATAGGCCTGGAGAGGCTTACCATGAAAGTCACAGGCATGTCAAATATACGGGAGTGCGCGCTCTTCCCAAGGGACAGGGAACGCTTAATACCATGAATGGATGAGGCTATGGATATCGAAATTAGGGGAATAAAGGAGATAAACGTAATTGACGTGAAGAAGGAGAGCGACGTGCAGGTTATAATCGGGCACGCCGGATTCATAAAAACGGTCGTTGATCTTTACGAGGCCATGGTCGACTCGGTGCCTGGTATAAAGTTCGGGCTGGCGTTTGCCGAGGCAAGCGGCGCGTGCCTGGTCCGCAGGGAAGGCAATGACGAGTCGCTCATGCTCGAGGCTGAGAGGAACATGATGAACATAGGCGCTGGTCATACGTTCATAATCCTCTTCAAGAACGCGTTCCCCATAAACCTTGTCAACGAGCTGAAGGCGGCGAGGGAGGTTACCCAGATATACTGCGCAACTGCAAATCCTGTGCAGGTGATAGTCGCGAAGACCGAGCAGGGAAACAGTATAATGGGTATAGTGGACGGATACAGGCCCAAGGGCATCGAGAAGGACGAGGACATAAGGAAGAGGCTGAGCCTCCTGCGCGAGCTCGGGTACAAGAGATGATGCGGTGGCATTCACCCTTCTCGACGAAAGGAAGGCGAGGGAGGCAGTGGAGAAGCTGGAGAAGGAGTACCCTAACGCGACCTATTACCTGAAATTCTCGACGCCGATAGACCTTGTTGTAGCAGCGATACTCTCCGCGCAAACCAGGGACGAGGTGACAAACGCGGTGACACCGGAACTATTCAAGAAATACAAAACCGCGAAGGACTATGCGAACGCAGATCAGGAAGAGCTGATCGGATACATAAAGAGGGTCAGCTTCGCAGGCAATAAGGCCAAGAACATAATCGCAACTTGCAAGACAATAGATGAAAAATACAAGGGAAAGGTCCCCGACAAGATGGAACAGCTTCTTGAGCTTCCCGGCATAGGAAGGAAGACTGCAAACACGATTTTGATAAATGCGTACAATATCGCAATAGGCATACCTGTTGACACGTGGGTCATCAAGCTTTCGGGAAGAATAGGTTTATCAAAGAGCAAGGACCCGGAAGAGATAGAGCAGGACCTGATGAATATTGTAGAGAAGAAGTACTGGCATAACATAACTTATGTGATGAAAACGCACGGAAAGAAAATATGCCAGTCACAGGTTCCGCTCTGCAGCAAATGCTTCTTAAACAACATCTGCCCAAAGAATAACGTTACGAAATCTGGCTAAGACGGCTCTCTTGTTTGACGAGTCGATGAATGATGGACTACATAGCTGACTTACATATACACTCCAAGTATGCAGGCGCATGCAGCGAGCAGCTTGTGCTTGAGAACCTTGACAAAGCAGCGAAGACAAAAGGTATAGGCATCATAGGCACTGGCGACTTCACGCATCCGCTCTGGCACAGAGACCTGAAGGAGAAGCTGATAGAAGTTGAAGGCAGCGGCCTATACAAACTGAAGTCGGGAAGCGCAGGAACACTATTCATGCCAACAAGCGAGGTCTGCGTCATATTCGGCGGCAGCGCAACCGAGATGGTAAAGAAAATACACAACCTTATATTCGCGCCTAGCCTCGATATCGTGCCTC
>JASHTL010000062.1 GCA_030040595.1 Microcaldota archaeon | reverse complement strand
CACCTACTCTGTGACTGCCGTTGACACAGGCACAACTGTGCAAGACAGCGCAGGCACTGCCTACGCAACATTCAATGTCGTGGCTCCTTCAACAGTGGTCACAATTACGCCTAACACGGTAAACGCCACCATAGGAACGCCAGTGACATTCAACGCAACTGTAACCGGCGGAATAGGCCCGTACACGTACAACTGGCTAATCGGCACGAACACGATATCCTCTTGCCCTAGCCTGGTCACAAGCAGCAACACGGCTTCATGCACATTCACCACAACCAACACTGGAATAAGCATAATAAGCGTGACAGTCGCGCCTAGCACAGGCAATACTGTCACAACTACGGCCACGCTGAACGTGAAGAACGCGCCTCTCTCAATAACTATCTCGCCTTCAAACGCGAGCATAGATACTGGCCAGTCGGTCACATTCACGAACACTACAACTGGCGGAGTTCCTCCATACATCCAGTTCGGATACCAAGTATACAATTCAACGTCGAACACGTTTGTAGGGAGCAACGCCCTGCTTTCTGCAAGCGGCATAAATGTATCTGGCAACACGCTCACATTCGGAAACTCAGGAACGTTCACTGTAAGGGAGTTTGCAGATGACTCAGGCACTAACGAGTCATATTCGAACAATGCCACGATAACTGTCACCACGCCTACAACTACCACTGGCGGTGGCGGCGGCGGTGGAGGCGGTGGCGGCGGCGGAGGCCCTGCTCTGCCTACAGTAACTCCTGTGGGAGCATGCGAACAGATAAGCAACTTCACCCAGCTGAACAGCGTGGTCTTCAAGCTGGACGGAGTCTCGTTCACCATAGTCGAGAACTTCATCACGCCTACGAGCGCCGGAATAAGCGTCAACGGAAAGGCATACACGATCAACAACGGAAGCACGATCTCGCTTGGCACTATAAGCAACGTCAACTTCACTGCGACGCTCAAATCGATATCGTACCTGCCTATAGAGCAGACAATAAAGCTTGACGTCTGCGGCCCAGCCGCCAGCGGCTCAGGGAACACGACCACGGGCCCGAACACCAACAACACCGGTGTTGTGCTTGTCCACGTCTATCCGAACAGCACGATCAACGTCACCAGCACAAGGGGCACTGACACTGTGGTGCTGCTTGTCAACAACAGCACAGTAGCAACAGGCACAGGCTCGCTGCTCTACAACGGGCTCGCGCTGACGCCTGGAAACTACACGCTGCAGGGCAAGGACATCGACACAGGAATTGCGTCTAACACGGTCAACTTCACGAGAGGCAAGTACACTGCCCTCCTCGAGTTTACAAGGATCTGCGCAAACCAGACTGTCAGCTCAAACACCTTCTCGTGCACGACATCCGCGCATGTCTTCTCCATAAACAG
Organism: Microcaldota archaeon; assembly: GCA_030040595.1. Taxonomy (GTDB): domain Archaea; phylum Micrarchaeota; class Micrarchaeia; order Micrarchaeales; family CABMGC01; genus JAKAVK01. The sequence goes on along the minus strand of JASHTL010000062.1, from coordinate 4,912 downwards.
CCAGGTTGTCGCAACCCTTTACGTCAACGGCAAGCTCATCGGCTCTACGACGAACACGATAAACAGCACCGAGAATGCGCTCGGCACCTATGACTACGTGTTCAACACCACCGGCGATGCAGACTACACTGCGGAATCGGTGCACTACACGTACACGGCATCTGGCTCGTCAGGCGGCAGCAGCGGCGCAACCAAGCTTGCCACGACATCAGCCCTGTCCGGCGCGGTGCTGCCTGTGATAATCACTGCAATAATAGCTGCGATCGCAGGGATAGTCTACGCAGGCACAAGAAGGCGCAGGAAGCAGCAGGCCCAGCAGGGTCAGCAGGTCCAGTGAACATTAAGTGATGCATATGCCAACAGGATTATCAAACATTGTAGTTATCGCGATCCCGGCAGTTGCTGCAATAGTATTCGGCTATCTCTCGATGAGAAGCCCCAGGAAGAACAGGAACGGGTCAGTCAGCGGCTCGCGGGTCTCCTCGAGGCCTGCCTAGCCCTGTTCGCAGGAGCTGCGTCTGCAGCAAGCTTCTCCTCCCTCTCACGCCTGGCCTTGTCAGAGATCAGCCGCATCATCAGCCCGAAAAAGAAGACCACTATCCCTATGGTTATGAAGATCGCAGCCTGCTGCTCCGTAAGCTTGCTTATAGCCAGGAGCGAGAGCCCGGCGAAGATGCAGATGAACGAGAAGAGAGGGGGTATTGCCGGCAGGGCCCTCCTGTACCTCTTGAGCAGGCGCATCGTGACAACAAGGCCGAGTGCCGCGCCTACTATTACCAGTATGGACGCGAAAGCGCTTGAGAACGTGAAGTATAAGCTCACTACGGCCATGAGCGGCAGGCCCAGGTCGCCCTCGCCGAGCTGTATCCTCGAAACCACAGGCATCGCGTTCTTCTCCACAGCCTCCTTGAAGAGCGGATCGTCGTAGTCGAAACGCTTCCCCATATTGTTCAGGTACTCCTTTATCTGGCCCTCGCTCATCCCCTGCTCAGGTATCGCCTCCACATCCTCCTCGCTCACCAGGAAGGCCACGTCCTCGTCGGTGAACTTGTTCGCCAGCTTTATCATCGACTTGGTTATGAAGACAGCGGCGTAATCGTAGAAGGCCATTATCGCGAGTATGAGTATGGTGTAGAGGAAGCTGAAGTAGAAGCCCAGGACAAGGCCCACGCCTATGCTCGATATTATCGTCGCCATGTTCTTCGCATGCCTGTTCGCTTCCCTGTACCAGACAACGACTATGGCCATTGCAAGGGATATGAGCAGATAGAGGTTCTGCAGATCCCGAGGAAGGAGCGCGGTGAAGAGAAAGACGAAGGCGAACCACGATGTCACGACTAGCACCGTGGCCTCGAACATGACGAAGAGCCTGTGGTCCCACAAGCTGCTGTTGTACCTCCTGTACCTGTTTACAAGAAGGAGGAAGATTATCGCAATGAGCAGGAGGTCTATCCCGTAGGCGAACGTGCCCAGCTGGTTCTCGAACCTGTTTATCAGTACTCCTGTCGCGCCGCTCAGGTTTGTCAGCATCGCAACCATTAATCCGGCAAACTGCACGATAAGGAAAAGGGCAAGTATCCCCACCATCTCGTGTGCCTCAAGTATCCTGAGCACGCTCTCTACCGGTCGCACTACTAAAAAGAAGAGAGAATTTTAAAGCCTTTGTCCTATCTGCTTACCATCCTTTTACCCCTAGTGCAACCGGTGCAACGCATATTTTATATACGCTCTGGCGCAATATACTGACCAATCAGGGCGCTGGGTTCAGATCCAGCTAGTCCAGGGGAAAGTGGTGCGAATCCACTGCTGTGCCGCAACTGTGATACCGCTTCGGCGGATAAGCCAGGCTGCCTGGGTCCTTGTAAATCCACGAGCATGGGAAGCATGGCAAGAAATAGAATCGCATATCCTGTTCCTGCAACGACAAGTGGTAGCCCTGCAATACTTGAGGTAAAAGCCAATTTTGATGACTCTAAGAATAGGGCCTGGATGTACGGACTGGCAGATATGCCTTTGATGGTAGCAGCCAGGCGCATGACGAAGACAGCAACATTCCAGGAGCATGGGTTTGCATGGGGCTATCTCCTGACAGAAGGCACGATGATGGGCGAAACCGACATTGCCGGTTACTATCTGCGCGGTGATAAGGACAGATTCGAGGCCCTGACAAGGCTGGTGAGGAACGAGAGGGACGGCAGGGAGCCCATGACCCAGTTCCACGATGAGGATCTGGAGCACACGCAAAAAGTTAAGATAGCTAGCACCAATCTGCGCCTCACGTTCGGGGTCTACCACAAGAGACTGAGGGGCGCGTATATCTCAATAGAGGGCAGCGGCGAGCACGAGGTTGCACCGCTTATAATAGCCAGACGGGTACTGGAGGAACCTCGGTCAGCTATAGGAAACACGAATGGGAATGGTGGGATGGCATGGAGACCTTGATGCAAAGGACGCGCAGAGTTGAGAGAGCAACCGAGCTGAGCGAGCGCAGGATGGCATTTCCGGACTTAAGGAGCTCAGTATTCCCGGCAGATCCGAAGGCTTCAGTGTTTCCTGATCTGAAGGCTCCGGCAAGGGACGCGGAGCACAAACAGGTGGCAGGTACTGAAAAGTCTGATAGCTGCAAGGAGGGCCGCAACAACAGCGGCAAGATGTTCCTGCAGCTGATGGTTGGCCAACGCGTTTCTGCGCCAGGAGAGGAGGACGTGATGAAGTTCTCTGTCATAAGCTTTACCCTTCCCGACCTGGTCAGCAAGAATCTCGAGATAGTAAACGCGATAAAAGGCGAGAGCGAGCTGCTGGCCGGCATTGTCGGAAACGCTGTCAGCTTCGAGAGAAGGCACGACTCGCTTGTCGGATGCTTCGGCATGGAGGAGCAGGCCCTCTCCGGCAAGCAGCTGCGCGGAATTGTCGACGCCGTATACAACGCGGTGGAGCGCATCGTGATGGAGAACAGGCATTCCCTAGAGAAGGATAACCCCGGAGCCTTCGAAGAATTCATCGCAACGCATTCCGAGCGGAGGGGCAAGACCGGCGCGGTCGTAGAGGATGCGGGATCGATATTCACGGACCCGGGGCATACGGGGGCAATAGCCTACCGTACCTCGAAGAAGTTCGGCAAGAGCTTCTTCAGGATGGAATGGCTCTACAAGAATGGCGAGGTAATAACCATGTGGGATCCGACCAAGAGCTATAAACTCGATAAGTTTGATGAGAGCATAGCCACTTGCCAATGGGACAAGGAATTCATACGGTCCATACTTGGATTCATCAACGCCACGTATACCCAGGGTGCCAGAACCATGATAGGATTGCAGGTCAACAATACTGCAACTATCGGATTCTGTGCTGAAAACAGTGGGATAAACAAGGCTGAGGCAGCGCAAGAAAGGCTGATGGAGCAGATACACAGGCAGGAAGCGGCACAGGCTGACAGTCTCTACGCGAACCTGGGCCAGGCAACGTACGCCAACGTTAACAACATCGACAATACTTTTCAGCAGCAAGTTCCTGCGCAACAGCAGGTCCAAGGAGGCGCTCCGAACTCACAGGGCAGCAACGCACCTGGTTCTGGCGGATCGCCAGCGTCAGGCGGCAACACTCACAACTGCACCAACTGCGGCAAATCGCTCGAGTCAGGACAGTGCTCCTGCAGCGTTGCCACTCATCATGTAAAATTGCGCAGCAGAGCCAGTCCTTCGACATAAGGCTACTGTTATATAGCTAGACCCTGCCCTTCCTGTCTCTCCTGGCCATATGGAGCTTGCTTCTAAGGAAGCTCTCGTCATAGCCAGCTCTAAGGTCTCTGGAAAGTAGCATAAAGTCGGTCGGCGTGATCTCCCGTCTGTCATAGGCCTTGGCCAGTTCGTCCTCAAGTTTGCGTGTGGCTTCCATGGTTGCACCTCATGCGTATCTCAGGTCCTGCGACCTGCCATGCCTGTTTAGCCCCTGGACCGCTGCCAGTAGGTCAAGATCGTCCCTGAGGGTGCTCCTGCCTTTCGCTTCGCGTTCCTCCATGTGGCCGTCAAGGGCCTCATGCGCCTTGTCCAGTTCGATCCTGCCATGGATTGCCTCCCAGACCCTGCCTATGCTGTGATGCTCTACCACGTCCCTTCTCATAGTACTCTGCAGCCGGGTCTGTTCGGAACCCTCGCTCCGCTGTCCCCTGTTATTTCCAACTCTTACGGTCACGTTCTCACCAAAAAAGTCAATACAAACTGTCGCAATAATATTGTAGTCACGCTCCTTTATAAAGCTTTCGTCAATCGACGGGACTTCCGGTGAAGGTTTCCGACGTAAATGAGGATGTTGGAAATTATCCAATACGTCAATCAACGCTCTAGATCCCTGGATATGGGAGCATTTTAACTAAAAAGTCATATGATCTAATGTATTTTGAATACGCAAGGTACCGAAAGGTTTATATATCTAATCCTCCACCTAATATCACTGGTTCTAGAAAAGTTTAAAAACTTATCTTCAATACTCCCCGACGGAAAGGGGATTTATGCGTGATATACATGGCAAAGACATCGAAAAGAAAGATAAGCGCCGCAAGAGTGGTGCCAAAGTCAGTAAGGGAAGCCCCACAGCGCCCACGCGCTGAGGAGTCAGCTTCAGCTGTAGAGAGATCATATGCAACGGAGTTAAACAGCGGCAGCGCGCCTGCCGAACCCTCATTCGCAGCAAGGAACGAGATGGGGATAGTCAAGAAGTGCACAAGCTGCGGGAGCATGGACATAATCTTCGACAACGGCAGGGGCGAGTATGTCTGCAACAACTGCGGACTTGTGATAGAGGAGAGCATAACCGATACAGGTCCGGAATGGCGCGCTTTCGACGCAGACCAGAGGAACGCAAGGGCGAGGACTGGCGCACCGATAAAGTACATGAAGCCGAACAAGGGCCTTGT
>JASHTL010000010.1 GCA_030040595.1 Microcaldota archaeon | reverse complement strand
TTGAGGCGGATGGTAATTGCCTGCAAGCCAGATAACCCCCACTATAAGCGCTATGCCCAGCGCTATTACCAGGACTCCTGCAATTATGACTCCGTAACGGCTAGACTTGGGTCGCGGAGCGGAATCCGTGTAATCCGGGCTGTCCTGTGCCATGAAATCGTGATTCTATTAAAGAACATAAATTAATATTGATTCTCGTATACCTATGATCCCGATGGCTAAAATAAACACGCAAATGCGCGATTTCGAAAAGAACGATATGGTCCCGGTACTTGCCATAATGCAGAAAGCGATGAACATAGGCAGGAACAAGAACACCACACTGGATGTGATGCGCGACCTTGAATCCGGCCTTAGCCCAGAGCCCCGATATTATTCCTTCCTGCGCAGGAAGGTCATAACGCACAAGAAAAGCGTGGTGGCGATATGCGGGGTATACAGGCTAAATAGCCATCCGAGTGACATTCTGGGAATATGCTGGTTTGCCGTTGATCCGCAATACCAGGGAAAGGGAATAGGCACCCAGTGCATGGAGTGGTGCATCGAGATGGCCAGAGAAACGGGGAGCAAGAGCCTCTTCGTATGGGCGTCTACCAAAGCAGCGCCGTTTTACAGCAAATTCGGTTTCGCCAGAAGCTCATTGAAGCTTCTTCCCAAGGAGAGTTCCATACTAATGATCAAAGAGGCTGCATAAGAATCGGGATGTATACATGAACGAAAATCAGGGCAAAGAAAATGGACATGCAAAGCCTCTGGTCATCCTGCTGACCAACCTGTACAATGAGCACGAGGACGAGGATATCTACCTGAGCTACTGCCTGAAGGAACACTTTAACGTTGTAGTAAGCAGTCCGTTTGACTGCGAGCCTATAGAGGATAATGCGGATCTGATTTTGATAAGAAACACGTGGCCCAACTTTGATTCGAAGAAGGAAATGGACAAGGTCAAGGAGCGGTTCATCAGCAAAGGCATACTGACGTACAATCCGCTTAACGGAAAAGGCGATGTGAAGGGCAAGGGCTACCTACTGGAGCTGTACGGCCTTGGGTATCCTGTCATACCCTCTGTAGACAAGGCTGAAGATCTCTCAAAACTGCCTGAAACGGAGATGTACTTCGCCAAGCCCAAGTACAAGTGCGACAACAACGACACGTTCACAGCAACAAAAGACCAGCTGGAAAACGTCTGGCTTGAGGACTACATATTCCAGCCATACGTTGACTTTGAATGCGAGATATCATTCTACTTCATCGACAGGCAGTTCATATACGCGTTCAGCACAAAGAGGAAGGTGGGCATGCATGAACTTGCCGAGTATGATCCCACGGAGGAAGACCTCGGATTTGCAAGGAAGTTCATTGAGTGGGACAACATGGAGTGCGGCCTGACGCGCATAGACGCGTGCAGGACAAAGGAAGGGAAGCTCCTGCTTGTGGAACTTGAGGACTTCGAGCCGTTCCTCTACCTGTTGTGGATAAAGATGGAGACAAGGAATAAGATGACAGATGCGATTGTCAAGGCGCTCAAGGCAAGACTGGAAAAGGGTACCGGATAAAGCTTATAAGCTTGAAAGGCAAAGAAAGCCCTAGTGGAGTGCGACATATGGCAGCTGACAGTACGGAAATAAATTCGGAGATCAGGAAATCACTGTTTAAGCCCAGCGTCGAACTGGGAACAGGCAAGATAGTGGGCTATGACTTTGAAGAAAGTTTCGACGCAGCTAAGTTCTTCGATTCCTACAGGGACATAGGGTTCCAGGCGACCAATCTTGCCAAGGCTATAGATCTAGTTAGGAAAATGCGCTCAGAGGGCGCCACCATATTCTTCGGTTTCACCTCAAACGTTACGACAAGCGGCCTAAGGGACATGATAACGTATCTGGTCAAGAACAAGCTCGTGCATTTCCTAGTCACGACCACTGGCGGCTTGGAGGAGGACATAATGAAGACGCATGGGAATTTCCTCCACGGCGCATTTGAGGCTGAAGGCGCCTATCTTAGGGAGCTCGGAGTAAACAGGACCGGAGACATATTCGTGCCAAACGAGAGGTATGTCTGGTTCGAGAGCTTCATGGCACGCGTACTCACGGACCTATATGCAAAGCAGAAGGAAACAGGGAAAATGGTGGATACTGTGGAGTTCGTGAGGCAGATGGGCAGGACCCTTGAGGGCCTTGACAGGCACGAGGAGAGCTTTGCATACTGGGCAAACAAGAATGACATTCCGTTGATATGCATACCATTGAATGACGGCGCGATAGGGGACAACCTCTACCTGTTCAAGAAGGACCACCCTGAGTTTGATGTCACGCTGGTACGCGAGCACGAGCTGCTGTACGAGACTGTGATGGCCGCAAGCAAGTGCGGCGCAATAATAATAGGCGGATCAGTGCCGAAGCACCACATAATGATGGCCATGATGCTTAGGGAGGGGGCTGATTATACTGTATACATAAACACGGGAATAGAGCACGAGGGCAGCAATGCCGGCGCAAACACCGACGAGGCCAAGAGCTGGGGGAAGATAGCGCCGGACGACAATAATGTCAAGGTGTGGGGAGAAGCCTCGATAATATTCCCGATAATAGTAGCTGCCGCGTTTAAGGACCAGTTAAGCCCCCAGAAGCAGCAGCCTGGCTAACATTTTTATAGCTACTGTTGCAACTATCCTTGCAATGGGACTATTCAGCAGCGGTTTTTACGACACGGTCAAGTACGAGCATGTATTGGGTATACTCCAGGGCGCCTTCACTT
>JASHTL010000061.1 GCA_030040595.1 Microcaldota archaeon | reverse complement strand
ACGTTTCCATTGGTCAGGAAGTACATGGACGGCGTCTGCGCAAGCGGTCCGATAGAGGCAAGGCTAGGCAGGGAGGAATTCGGAAAGGAGGTGCATACCTATGCGCCTGCATACTCCGAGAGCGACATGGCCCAGGTGATAAAGTACTCCGACACCATAATATTCAACTCAATTCAGCAATGGAAGAGGCACAGGGGCGCGATAGAGAAGAGCGGAAAGAGGATCGGCGTGGGACTCAGGGTTAATCCGGGAAGGTCGAGTGTAAAGACAGACCTTTACAACCCAACGCTCCCGGGATCAAGGCTCGGCATGCTTCCCGGCAGCATTGCCGGGGCGGACCTTTCCGGGATAGAGGGCCTGCACTTCCACGCCCTCTGCGAACAGGGAGCCGAGGAGCTCGTTCGTGTGATGAGGCAATTCGAGAAGTCATATGGCAGGTACATTTCCTCGATGAAATGGGTAAACATAGGAGGAGGCCACCACATAACAAGGAAAGGATACGACGTGGACTTGCTTGTGAAGACGGTAAACAGGATAAAGAGCGAGTACGGCGTACAGGTGCACATCGAGCCTGGCGAGGCCGTAGCGCTGAATGCAGGAGTGCTGGTCTCCGAGGTGCTGGACATAGTGCACAACGATCTTGACATAGCAATACTCGATACCTCTGCCGAGGCTCACATGCCCGACGTGCTTGCGATGCCGTACAGGCCCGAAGTCATAGGTGCAGGAAAGCCTGGCGAACTGAGGCACAGGTACAGGCTTGGCGGAATGACCTGCCTTGCAGGCGATGTAATAGGCGATTACTCCTTCGCGAAGAAGCTGAATTCCGGAGACAGGATAGTCTTCCTTGACATGGCCCACTATTCAATGGTAAAGACAACTACCTTCAACGGCATAAGGCTTCCGAGCATAGCGAAATACGGACTTGACGGGAAGGTAAGGATAATAAGAAAATTCGGATATGAGGATTACAAGAGCAGGCTTTCTTGAATCATCAGCCTACTCTCCTGACAGTGGCTGCATCGTTCTGCATCTCGCGCCTCTTCCAGACATCAGCGGCTGCCTGCTGCACGTGGGTACGCTTGTGCTGACGCGCCTGGCTCTCGAATTTCTTTGCAACCTCCTTGAACTTGTTTCTTTGCATGATGTCAGGAGTGCTGGCCGCGTACATGCCGGCTATTGTCGCCTGCTCGTAGTAGAACCGCGAGAGCGCCATCTCGTCTCCCTTATGGAACCTTGCAGCCAGGTCTACCTCCCTCCTGAACTGGTCAACCTGGGGTATCCTACGGGTTTCAACAATGCCTCTCATGAATGAGTTTGGGACTCGGCTAATAAAAAGGCTCCTTCCGGTAGCGTATTATTGGAATACAAGAAATAGAGATGCGGCGGATCGTTGCGCCGCTCCTGAAATAGGCGCTTCAGCCGCCTATCTTGAACATCTTTGTACCGCAGACCGGGCATGTGCCTGTCATGGCCTTCTTCCCGTTCTTCATAGTAACCTGCTTCGCATCCTTCATTTCACGCTTCTGCTTGCACTTAACGCAATATGCTTGTACCATACTCTCTCCAGATACTATCTCAACTGATTATTATAAAAAGGTTACCTTATTGGACGCTTTTCCTGTTGCAGACTTTGCGCGTTCTCAGTCCCTGCTGCAATCAGATCGGTTGAACACAGCTTAGGGTAAGTATTTATTGCAGTAATTGCAGCTATTAGCGTATATGCTAACTAATATGCCCCGAACGGAGAGGAGGGCTCTTGTCGGCGCTCTTAGGGACAGCCTTACGCCCATGTGCACCGAATTTGCAAACGCGGTTCGGGCTAAGTCTCCGGAAGAGGTAGTGGAACTTGCCATTGGGGACATGAAAGGCATGGTAGAGCATAGATGCAACGACAGGAGGGGATCCGGAGGTAAGTTCGAGCAGATGGAGGCGCGTTTAAGGTATTTCCGCACATTCCACGTGTCAATGCCGGTTGATGACTCTGGTCCTCTACTTGTGCACGTCGGCGAGTATGGGCCGGAGCTTGCAAGGAGGATACTGCTTGCGGAAAGGGCCCTGATACGGGTTGCTGAAAGCGATGAGGGCGAACGCATCACAAGAAACCCGGTATGGAATGCGCTATTGTACGGTCAGACAGAACTTAAGTCGCCGGTAGGCCTGTTCATGGATGGCCTTTTCTCCGTAGGACAGGCATTCGAGATGCTGACCGCGTCAACTGTAAAAGGTTTCAACGGTTACATGGACTTGATGGAGACCCTGGCTGCCCAGCAGTTCCCCAGCAGGCTCGCAATTTTCCTTACGTTTGGAATGATGGCGGACTTGCGTTCCTCCGAAGCATACATCCCGGGAATCGTAAATCTGGATGGCAATGGCCAGCTCAGGTTCGGCCAGGGGTTTGTAAGGGAAATCAATGCTGTCAGGCCCCTGTTTCTGAGGCTCAGCTCCATGCGCAGCAATGCGATAGGAATGGGCTGCCCCGTAGGCAAACCCGTTGAGAAGGATGGAGAATCGGGATTGGAGGTCTTGACAGATGCCTTCATGCACGTATTCAGGCGCCTCGATGATGCAAAAATCTCTTCGGTAAACGTGACCAGGTGTAGCGCCTGAGGGTCCCATTGTTTGCCCATAAATAGGTTCGCTGAAAAGAACCCAATTAATGAGCAAAACCAGTTTATAGGAAATGTTTAAAAAACATCACTTGATAGT
>JASHTL010000060.1 GCA_030040595.1 Microcaldota archaeon | reverse complement strand
CCCTTGTCCTTACCTCCTTTATCACGTTCTCCTGGGAGAGCTTTGTGGCAACGAAATAGCCGCCCATCTCGTGGCGTCGCTTGTCCCTGTTCTTGAGCTTGAGCTTGCCGCTGCCGTTGAGCTTCCTACTGGACTTACTATGGAGCTGAGATCCGAACTGGCTCATTATGACCACTGGTAGTATTAGATTCATTATACATGCTACAAGAGGTTTTTTAATGCTTTTGCCAGGCTTTGCACTTAACAGTTCTATGGTAAGTTATTTTGTCAGGTTCTCATTGCGAGTAGCACTGGCAACACCAGTCGGTTCTACCATAATGGCGCAGCCAAAGAAAAAGACTTATAAAAGCATCAAGTTAAAGGATGATGTAGTCTAGCCGGTATGTGTATGCTGCAAAAGTGGCCCTTTCTTGTACTCGGCATAGTAGCACTCAGCTTCTCATTTGTGCTCTTCTCGGGACAGCAGTACTTTTCTCCCTATGCGATGGCCGGGCTATTGCTGCTAGGCCTCATCGCAGGACTTCTCTTCCTCTACCCACACCACAACATGAAAGGGAGCATGACAATTAACATTGCCATAATTGCAACACTAGTGGTCATAGCACTTCTTGTTTTTTACGGATACGCCTTTGATCTGCCGCCTCCTGGATCGATTTTAAGCGCTGTCGGGCCCGTCTTCTATGTCTCACTTGCCACTGTTGTCACAATCGCCGGACTCTTCGTTCTGGGAAAGGTAATGCACAAGAATGAGGGCGCAATGCTCCTCCTTTGCCTGCTTGCAGGAATAGTCGTAATATCACTACTGGCATATTCGTGCATGTACGTTATAAACAAGACTAGCTGGCTCGGGGTGGACGAGACGGCATACAACTACTATGCAGCTGTGCTCCTTTCGCACGGCGAGAATCCCTATACCAACAGCATGCAGCCGATAATAGCGCAGCTGGGCGTAACGCCCACTGTGGAGATCAACGGAAGCTATGAGTATGCATATTCCTATCCGGCGCTCAGCTTCCTGCCTTTCGTCCTCCTGCCCCTGCTCGGGATAACCTCGTTTTACAGCTTCGTCTTCGTGGCCGTTCTACTCGCCGCAGCAGCATCAGTGTTCATATATTACAAATCAGGATACAGCAACGCTGTGCTGTTGCCTATAGCTGCATGGTCGTTCGCTTCCTACATGCTGATAGGTGTTGTCTCCCCATTGCTTGCCGTATCCGTGCTCATGCTGCTTGCATACCTCTACAGATCCAAGGCGGCTGCGTCAGGAATATTCATGGGCCTTGCCGCGAGCACGACCCAGCTGGCATGGTTCATGATACCATTCCTGCTAGTGCTCTCCTACAGAGAGCGCGGAATGAGACAGGCAGGAAAGATAGTGGCATACGGTCTTCTGGCGTTCGCCATAGTGAATGGCTATTTCATCATAGCCTCGCCTCAAGGTTTCGCTAGCGTACTAGGGCTCTTCGGCACTTCTAAACTCTCGCTATACGGCCCGAACCTGATGCAGTTTGCTGCAGCATTCTACGCGCTTCCTTCATGGTATTCTGCAGCTATCTCTGCCATAGTCCTGGTTTCGCTGCTGGCTCTTTATTATCTGTACACGGACAGGCTCAGGGCACTCATTGCAGTAGCGCCGATGCTGATCTTCTTCATTGCCTGGAGGAACATCGAGATATACGGACTCTCCTTCATACCTATTCTGATCGCTGTCTATTTCACAGCCACACACGAGCGACTAAGCGACATTGCGAAGAGCAAGGCCATAATGCTTGCCGTGCCTCCAGCGCTATTCGCCCTCGCATTGGTGGTTGCTGTTGCGGCCCATTACACATATCTTACAGGTCCGCACATTGAGATAGAGAAGGTGCTGCCCATAATATCGGTGCAGAGCGGCGCCCAGGGACCTGAATTCGGGCTCATAGGCATGAGGGTCATAGTCAACAACACCTTCGATAAGCCTGAGAACGTCTCGTTCAGCATAGTGAGCAGGAGCCCAAACAGTGCAGGGTACGCGCTCGCACCTTCACTAAATGCCACTCCCGCCATCTCCACGTACAACTACACGCTGACTTATGCGCTTCCACTGGTAAACAACAGGACAGAGATATCGGTTACCCTGTTCAACCCCGATTATACGTACACCAGAACAATAAACTTCACAAACCTTGGCACTGGAGCTCCAGGCACGTGACCCGATTGGGGCATTTCCATTGCAGGAGGTACGACTATTTCTGGTAGAGAAGGGCATCAGTTCTCTTTTCCACTTCCTTAATTAACTCCTTTGCGAATATCTTCGGATCCACTCCGAACGACTGCTTGCCTGAGCGTGTCCTTACCGCTATGGTCTTCGCGTCTATCTCCTTCTGGCCTACTATGACCATATACGGGACCTTGATCATTTGTGCATCACGCACTTTGTAGTCGATAGTACGGTTTCCGGTATCAAGTTCGACCCTTATCCCAGCCTTTAACATTTCATCGTATATGCCCTCCGCATAATCGGCAGACAGGTCTGATATGGACATTACTCTTACTTGTACTGGCGCAAGCCATGTAGGGAACTTACCTTGATAGTGCTCGACAAGTACGCCAACGAAGCGCTCAAGCGACCCCGCTATGGCCCTGTGAATTATCACTGGCTGATACCTCTTTCCATCTTCGCCCACGTACTCCAGATTGAACTTCTTTGGCATCTGATAGTCTGCCTGTATTGTAAGCAACTGCCAGCTTCTGCCCATGGAGTCAACAATGTCGCCATCTATCTTTGGCGCGTAGAATGCGCCTTCCTTGTCCTTTATCCCATACTCTACATTGTTCTCTACCAGCGCACGCTTGAGTGTATTTGTGGCCTTCTCCCAGAACTTCTCATCGCCCATGTGGTCATCAGGCATTGTCGACAGATAGAGCTTCGATTTCATCCCGAAGACCTTATAGAACTCAAGCGCAAATCTTATCGTCTTTGATATCTCACTTTCTATTTGGTCTTCTCTTACAAAGAGATGCGCATCATCCTGGGTTATCTGTCTTACCCTGAATAGTCCTGTAAGGGCACCGCTTATCTCATTCCTGTGGACCATTCCAAACTCCGCAAGTCTATAAGGAAATTCTCTATAGCTCCATGTCTTGGTCTTGTATATCAATATGTGGAACGGGCAACTCATCGGCTTAAGCCCAATCTCTTGTCCGTCTGATTCAAGTATGTACATATTGTCTCTGTAATGATCTATATGTCCGCTTACATACCACAACGCGGTGTTTGCAAGAACTGGCGTCTTGACTTCCTGATATCCGTATGCATCCAGTTTCTCTCTAAGCAGCTTCTGTATCTCCCTGAAGATTATGTAGCCTTTAGGGTGCCAATATACCATTCCCGGAGAAACTTCCTGGAAGCTGTAAAGGTCAAGCTGCTCGCCTATTGTTCTGTGGTCTGCTGCAGGCAAGCCTGACCAGTCGCTCTTCTTCACTATTGCAGTATCGATCTTGATCGGTTTCTTTTCAGCAATCCTCTGCGGTGCCGCCACGCTTGAATATGACCTTGACATTTCTGCGAGTGGATGTCCCTTTATATCTACTTTCAGTTTCTTGTTCCACCCGAAGGGTGAAGAGACTACCTTCACTCCTTTGCCTTCGGCAGTCTTCCTCATCTCCTTAAGTATTTCCAGTGCAGCGACAGGAGCTTCGAGGTTGCTGCTTAGGTGCGCAAAAGGATAAATTATGATTGTCTCTATCTTCTGCTTCTTTGCAAAATCTGTTGCTGCTGCCACTGCCTTCTCAACTATTTCCTTGTCATCCCCCTTCTCTATTGAAGTGAGCAGGAGCAGCGCATTCCTTACGCTGACCTTCTTCTCTGTTGTCTCCTCATAGACCTTTGCCTCCGGCTTGACCAGCTCGTACTCTACCTCGTTGGCGTCAAGCTGCAGTATTCGCATACCTGGAATATTCCATCTCGGATATTTAAAACTAGCGAATGCGCACCATATTTAAGCGTTGGGAGGCAATGGTTGTTTGGGGGACAGAATATTATGACAGAGGCACTTGTACAGGACATATTGATAATGGCCGGAGTGCTGGTCGTTTTCGGCGTGGCCGCAGAGTTCATTACAAGAGGCACCGAGAAGGTAGAGACGCTGCTTGGGCAAGGTATGGCCGGAGGCATAGTGCTCGGGCTGATGTCTGCACTTCCAGAAACCATTTTCGTAATAGTGGCAACAACAAGCGGATACTACTCCGTTGCAATAGCAACGGCACTCGGAGGTAACATACTCCTCTTCACGCTGGGCATAGGGCTGATAGCCGTTGCCTATTTCGTAAAGTGGAAGAGCAACGTAACGCTAAAGGAGGATTACCACTTGGACCTTGCATTCCTGATACTCTCCACGTTCGCCCTTCTGCTGCTTTTCGTCTACGGCAGACTGGACGTGATATCCGGTAGTCTGCTTTTCATAATATACATTGCGTACTTTGCATATAGATATTCCAGGGCGCACTCACGCCTAATGCTGCACATACGTACGGCCAATGGCAGGAAGATCCTCGCCGAAGGACTCGCCTTGATGCTGATAGGGATAGTGATAATAGCCCTGCTGTCAAGCTATTTCATAAACAGCATAATACAGGTTGCCGGCCTGCTCGCAATACCTGCAATACTGCTCACGCTGATAATAACGCCGATAGCTGCGGATATAGAAGAACTTATAAGCTCGTACAGGCTCACTCAAAGGTCGAGGGGAGGCGGGAGCACCGCCATTGTCAGCTTCATAGGCAGCAAGCTAGAGAACAACACGGTGCTTGTGGGGATCATAGGCCTTCTTGCAAGCGCGCCTGTTCTTGTCGGATCAGTCGCGCCTGAGCTGATAGCTGTAATGATAGTGAACGTGATTGCGATAAGCATCTTCAGCAGGGGGAAGTTGACCTATGTTCAAGGGATAGGATTGATCGTCCTCTATTTCGCGATGATATCTGCGATATTCATCTTATGAAAGTTGTCACGTTGCCCACTATGGCCTGGTAGGCCTCGCACGCAGTCCAGTTGCTCGGCTCCTTGCCCTCCTTGATAAGCACCCTTATCTCATCGGCTTCCTTGCTGTGCCAGATCGGATCCAGCGAATAGTCCGTCTCCCTTATGCTGCCTATCCTCTTGCCCCACATGATTGACGGAAAGACGTTGCCGTAGCTGTCCATGAAGAGCGATGCGTCAAGGCTCCTGCTCTTTATGGGCGTCTGGCCGGTGCTGGCATAATCTGCGAGCCTCTTCAGGAAGACGTTCTCTATGGC
>JASHTL010000059.1 GCA_030040595.1 Microcaldota archaeon | reverse complement strand
CGGAGATAGGATCTTCTTTGCTTGCGCCATATACCTTGGCGCATTTCGCGTCATGCACTTTATAGTCATGATAAGTGTGGACCCTTTCTTCATCAGTGGCACATACCTAAGAACCTCTGTGGAGGACGATTTACAGTCCATGTTCATGTCGTTTGCAATCAGGTCTATTCTCATGCCTTTTGTCTTCTTCAGTAAGTCTGAGGCGCGTAACCTGACATGCACTACGTCATACTCGCCGATCGCTTTTTTCAGGGATTTTGGGTCCACTACGACCTTCAGGCCTGCAGCCTTTAGCGATTTATAGTCCAGTATCGCCTTATCAGCGGCAATTACCTTAAATCCATTCATGGCAAGGAACTTGCTCCAGCCTCCTGGTGCAGCGCCCAAATCTATTGCGACTCCGCCGCCTTTAATCCCGAAACTTTCAAAAGCCTCTGCCAGTTTCATCTCTGCCCTGCTTGTATGATCCGTTTGGGAATAGCTGCGCAGCGGATTCAGTACTTTTACCGTGAGATCACTATATTTTGACTCTCCAGTATAGCAAACTCCGTTTAGCAGCACCATGTATACGAGTCTTTCAGGGTTCAGTAGGTCTGCATTGTATCCGTCCTTTATCAGCATTCTTCCGAATCTGACTTCGAGGTCCTTTGCCGAGTAACCCTTCCTATTGTTTATGTCATAACATTCAATTCTAACGACTTCGTCTTTTCCTATTTTTGAGGTTTTGACGGTCTTCATGAGCATCCTGTATATCGAACCCAGGTAATCAGGAGTAATTCTTGACTTTGCAAGCATTGGAAATGCACTGTAAACGAAGGTCGTGTCTGTTTGCTTAATCCTCTTTGACAGATTCGAGTTTGTTTCTATTATAAGGTTGTTTAGATGCTGGTCTATGATACTGAATCTTGCCATTTTCCTTAGTTCATCCATGGAGCTCTTATCGAAGAATGTTGCCGTTTGCACGAAATATAGCATTTTCTTACCTTGGCGTGATGACAAATCTTTTAAACAAATTAGATTAGGACCAAAAATTTAAATAGGGTTGAATGAAGGTTGTAGCAGAGCTGTGGATATGGCGAATGTTAGGCAGTTGGTAAGTGATCATAGCCTCATGGAAAGACTTGCGCGGGGAAGCGAACCTAATTTCTCTTCCACATCGCCCGGAGAGTACAGGTACCATGTGGGCGACTTGAGGCGTTATCTGTCTGATGAGGCATTTACCTGGTACAAGGCCATGGTTGAGGTGGGCATAGTAAAGGCCTTCGCTGACAGAGGCATGTTCCCGCAGAGTTTTGCGCAAGAAGTCGGACATGCGGCAGGATTGGTTAGCTCAAAGGAAGTTGCGCAGGAAGAGGAGAGGACCAGACACGACATAATAGCGCTTGTAAACATGCTGAGGGAGAAGGTAGGCGATGATGTCAAGCCCGTAATCCACAGGGCAGCGACTTCTTATGATACGATAGATACGGCCAATGCCGTAAGATTCAGGGATGCATTTAACGATGTAATAATTCCTGATGTTACAAAGCTACTCAGGGAATGGATAGGCATTGTAAGGCTAGAAAGCGACACTCTTCAGATAGGAAGGACGCATCTTCAACATGGCGAGCCTATAACGTTCGGCTTTTCTATGGCATGGTTCGTTGACAGGCTCGGAAATGGCATGCTCGAAATGGCAAGGGCATCTGACATGCTTGTGGGCAAGTTCTCAGGTGCAGTTGGAGCATACAACGCATCGTCACTTTTCGTCTCTGATCCCATGAAATTTGAGAAAGAGGTGCTTGCGCAGGTGGGAGCCGTTCCTGCGGACATTTCTACTCAGATAGTCCAACCTGAGCGGATAGGAAACCTTGCTCACTTCACTCTAAGCAACTTCGGCATACTTGCAAATTGGGCGCATGATATGAGGAATCTGATGAGGCCGGAGATAGGCGAGGTCTGGCTTCCTAGAGGCAGGGACGTATCAAGGTCTTCAACCATGCCCCACAAGGCAAACCCTATAGGGTTTGAGAACATACAGTCGCTATGGAAAGAGGCCACTGGAAGAATGGTCACAATGTACATGGATCAGGTCTCAGAGAATGGAAGAGACCTTACAAACTCAGCTTCGCAGAGATATACTCCGGAACTCTTCGACATGTTTGATTATGCCGTAAGAAGAGCCACGGGAATAGCACATAACCTTAGAGCGAATCACGATAACATGAGGCGCAATTTTGAGATGGGCAGGGATGTCATAACCGCAGAGCCACTCCAGCTGCTTCTTGCTGGCCTAGGAAGGCATACTGCACATGAGGAAGTAGGCAGACTTGCGGACAGGGCAGTTGCAGAAAGAAGGAGCGTGGTAGAACTTGCAGTGGAAGATGCAGAACTATCCAAATATATGAAGAAATTGACAGAAGCACAAAGGAATGTGCTTGCCGAGCCGGAAAGATACACTGGAGAGGCTACCAGGAAGGCGCATGAGATAGCAGACAAGTGGGAAGAAAAGCTCGACCAGCTTGTTGCACGTTGACATACAGAAGCGATATCCGATTTGGAAGCGTCACGCTAATCCTTTTAAACTTAACCCACCCATTAATATCGGAGGCCTTTTCTGTCCTAAGATAATGCTTAGTATGGGGTCCGATAAGGTGCAATTATGGCTCATTCGTCAATAGAAAACGTGCAGGATGCAGAGAGCAAGGCAAAATCCATCGTTGAGTCTGCAGAGAAGCAGAAAAACGAGAAGATCTCCAAGGCCCAGGAGAAGGCCGCTGAGATTCTTTCTTCTGCAGAAACGAAGGCAAAGGCGATGAAGGAGGAGATGCTAAAGCAGGCTGGGGAAGAGATAACAAAGAGCAGGGAGAAGGGTCTTGCAGAGGCAAAGGAGCTCGCTAAGAAGATTGAGAAGACCAGGATAAGCAAGGATAAGGTCAGGAAGATAGGGAGCAAGGCCGCAAAGGAAATACTCGGTTGATTGATTTGTTCCATACAGAACCTATGGAAAAGGTAAGGATAGTTGCCCTCGAAGAGGACAAGAGTAATGTGGTTGCGGCGCTCCATCAGATGGGGATAATAGACCTGAGAAAGAGCAAGCTAGAGGCCATGGACGACAGGCCTGCGTCTTATTCTACCGAAATCTCTGATTCGCTTATCAAGGTCAATGGCGCGCTCCAGATCCTTCCAGAGAAGGAAGTCAGGGAGGAGAAGCACATTGCGGTAGGCAAACTGATCAGCGAGGCAAAGGGGATGAAAGCGCTCGGCCACGTATACGAATTGAACAACGAAGAGAGGAGCATAGAGGAGGACAATGCATCCCTTGATAATGCAGAGCACATAGCGACGGCGTTTCAGGACCTCAAGGTAGATTTCAGCAGGATAAAGAGCGATAGGATCGCGTACAAGGCCTTTGAAGGCGATTCCAAGGCGCTGAAGGCATTCAGGAAGAAGGTAAAGGAGAAGGAAGGCATCGAGACGTACGTGAGCAAAGCCGGGAAGAGGTACTTGGTCTTCGTTGCTTATGAAAGGAAGAATGACCTCGAGTCGATTATCAAGGACATCGGTTTCTCCGAGCTTGACCTAACTGCGCGCTACATAGAGGGCAGGCCAAAGGACGTTCTCGAGGTTGTCAGGAAGAAGCGATCGGCTAACGCCAAAAGATCGCATGAGATAACGCACGAGCTGGAGCAATTGAGCTCAAGGAACTACTCGCACCTCTCAAACATGAGCGAGATGCTAGGCATAGAACTCTCCAGGGCCGACGCCAGCGCCATGTTCAAGAGGACTGAGAGCACATTCATTGCAGAAGGATGGATCGAGAAGCGCAGATTCGATACACTTTCCGATAAGCTTCTCAAGATAACCAGGGGCAAGGTGCAGGTGGAGGCTATCCCTCATGACGAGCTTGCGCCCACGCAGACAAACAGGCCAGGATTCCTAAAGCCGTTCGAGTACCTGATGAACTTCTACTCCACGCAGAGGAGCGACGAGATAGATCCCACATGGATCTTCGTTCTCTCTTTCCCGATATTCTACGGGCTCATGGTCAGCGACGTCGGTTATGGAATAGCCTCGCTGCTGTTCGTGACCTATATCTCTACACGCGTGAACAAGGAGGGCCTTGTCTACAACGCGTGCAAGATCTGGCAGACGATGTCAGTAGCAGCGATCTTCTTTGGAGTTCTCTCGAACGAGTACTTCGGCTTCCAGCTCAACCAGTACATCATCCCTGGATTCACAGGCTTCAGCTGGCTCAAAGACGCGACTGTGATAATAGCGATAACCATACTCTTCGGCATAACCCAGATAGTGATAGGCCTTCTTTTCGGGTTCATCAACCACTGGAAGAGGGGCCATAGGAAGATGGCGGTGAGCAAGCTCACTTCTATAGCCGCGATACTCTTCGGTACTGTTGCGGTGAGCGCGCTCTTCGGACTTACGAGCGGTAACCTGCCACTTTACTCTGCTGTAGTTTCCGTCGCTGCGATACTGATAACTGCAGCGATCAGCGGGCATGAGGCCACGGAAATAACGAATCTGATAACGCATCCGCTGAGCTATGCAAGGATAATGGGCTTCGGCCTTGGCTCGGTCATCATAGCCCTGCTCATAGACACGTACTTCACGCCCCACCTGAGTGCAGGCATATTGGTATTTATTGTTTACCTTATAATCTTCATACTGTTGCACTTCCTCAACATGATCCTAGGGATCTTCGAAGGTATAGTGCAGGGCGTAAGGCTGAACTTCGTAGAGTTCTTCTCCAAGTTCTACATAGGAAACGGCATCAGGTTCAGGCCTTTCAGCTACAAGCGGGTTCATACTAAAGAGGAAAAAAATATTGGTGAAACAAATGGCCGTAGTAACAGGGGCTGAATTTGCAGCAATAGGAGCCGGAATCGCAATCGCGGGAGGAGCAATAGGTACAGGAATGGCGCAGTCGGGAATAGGAAGCGCTGGTCTGGGTTTGATAGCGGAAAAACCGGACAGCATGGGAATAGTGCTTCTTTTCCTTGTGCTGCCTGAAACCCTGCTCATCTTCGGATTCGTGGTCTCGATACTCATAATGCTGACGTTCGGCATAATATAACGGGTAAGCAGATGTCGCTGGAAGCCATAAGGAAGAGCATACTTGGCGAGGCCGAGTCAAAGGCCAAGGCCGAGCAGAGCGAAGCCGAATCAGAGGCTGCGAAGATCGTCAGGGAGGCGCAGGAAAGAGCAAAATCGATCCTGAAGCAGGCTGAAGATGACGCAAGGCGGGAGGAGGAGCGAATGCGCCTTGAGGCCACTGCCGGCCTTGAGACGGAGAGAAACGCAATGATCATAGAGGCAAAAGGGAAGGTCGTTGAGCAGGCGCTTGGGCAGGTTCGCGGGGACGTAGAAAGGAAGGTGCGCCAGGAGGGCATGGAGAAGATCCTTAAGAGCGGCCTGAAGCAGTTTGGATCCGTCTACCCAGGCAACGACTTCGTAGTCAGGACAAGCAAGGGGAATGCATCTCTGGTAAAAGGCAAGCAGAAGGTCGAGATTGCCAGCGTGGACGGCTTTGTTCTCACAACGCCGGACAGGAAGATAGCACTGAACGCCACCGTTGACTCGATAGTGAATGACAGCATGGACGACATAAGGAAGATGGTTGCTGACGAGATCTTCTCAGGCAGCGCGGAGCGGAAGATCGAGCGTGCAGCCAACGCCATGGAGAAGAAGAGCAAGAAGACCATAGCGAAGGAGAAGACAAGACCGAAGAAAGCGAAAAAAGCTGCAAAACCGGCAAAGGCAAGGAAAACAAAGAGGAGATAATCTTGAGATCAGGCATGTCAGCTGCAATGCATTACGGCTATTCCAGCGCCAGGGTCAAGGCTATGGAGGCCAGGCTGATAGGCAAGAAGACTATGCAGGAAATAATGAACGCCAAGGATGCAAGTTCGCAGATAGCCCTGCTCTTCCAGAGCGATTACAAGAATGATCTTGAGAGCTTCGGCGGCCTCTCGATAAAGCAGGAGCTTATAGACTTCGCGCTGAGCAAGAACCTCGCCAAGAGCACAGGGAAGCTGGTGCAGATAACACCGACTACGGAAAGGAAGCTCATACGCGCCATAGTAGGGAAGTGGGGCCTTTACAACGTAAAGATAGCCATAGAGGCGAAGGAGAGGAAGGCTGATTACGACTCCATAGCGAGGTACATAATAGATTTCGGCAGGTACAATGCCACTGCGGTCAAAGAAGCCATGAGAGAGGACTCAGTAGAGGGGATGCTTAACAAGTTCCTAATCAACTCCCCTTATCCTGCAGCACTGCACGATGCCCTTGAGGCCTATAAGAAGACAAAGAGCGCGATAGATGCTGCTGCAGCGATAGACAAGAGCTATTACAAAGAATTGGGCAAGACGATCATAGGGCTCAGGATAATACACAACGAACCGGCGCAGGTGCTGAAGATGGACATAGACATGAAGAACCTGCTCATACTCATAAAGGCAAAGCGCGCAGGCCTGAAGTTCAGCGACATAGCGGACAACATGATAGAGAGGGGCAACATGAATGCGCACGACCTGGAGCAGCTCTACAACGGCTCAAAGGACATAGAGACCATGGTTGCGCAGATCAAGACATACGACCTGAAGAACGCGCTTGACGTGTACAAGGGCAGCAAGAGGAAGCAGCTCCTTATCTTCGAGATCGGCATGAGGAACTCGATCTTCAACAACTCGATGAGGCTGCTGAAGCACAGCATACTCTCGTTTGGCGCGATACTTGTCTACGCGTACATGAAGGAGATAGAGGTCTTTACGCTTAGGATACTCATACAGGGAAGAATCTACGGACTGAGTAGGGAGGAGCTTGAGAGGCTTATAGTATGGAAGAACGAGTAGAGAAGGGGTACAAGATAGCGTTGGTAGCCAACCAGCAGCTTAACCTGGGCTTCAAGCTTGCAGGAGTAACCGAGTCCACAACAGTTTCCGATACTTCAGAGGCTGAATCGAAGATCAAGGAGCTTATCGGCAGGGACGACGTAGGCATAATCATAGTGAGCACTTCCGTGAAGAGGATGGTCAGGGACAGGAGGCTTCAGGACACTATGGAAACGAGCATATTGCCGCTGGTTGTCCAGGTTCCGGAGCCCAACGAGGGAATCACTGAGGAGGACACGCTCAGGAACCTGATAATGAGGGCAATAGGTATTGACATATCTAAGATGTTTAGCAAACAATAGTTGGTAAAGATGGGCGTTATAGAAAGAATATCAGGGCCGCTTGTAGTGGCAAACGAGATGCTTGGAACAAGGATGTATGATGTGGTCAGGGTCGGACAGCTCGGACTCATTGGCGAGATCATACAGCTCAGAGGCGACAAGGCGATAATCCAGGTGTACGAGGATACCACCGGAATCAGCCCTGGAGAGCCTGTCGAGTCGTCAGGCGTTCCCCTCATGGCCGAACTCGGGCCGGGAATACTCAACAACGTGTACGATGGAATCCAGAGACCGTTGGAGGTGATACGGTCAAAGAGCGGCGCTTTCATAGGAAAAGGCATCAACGCCGATGCGCTGGACAGGAAGAAGAAATGGAGGTTCTTTGCCGAGAGCAAGGTAAAGAATGGCTCAACTGTAAGCTCCGGAGATATAATAGGATACGTGCAGGAAACTGAGCACCTGAAGCACTACATCATGGTTCCTTACGGAACTGAGGGTAAGATATCAGGACTGAAGAGCGGGAGTTTCTCCGTGGATCAGGCGATAGCAAAGGTGACAAAGGGCAGCAAGACCACAAACATCACGATGATGCAGAAGAGGCCTGTAAGAAGGTCATCTCCTTTCAAGACGAAGTTCAGGTCAGAGGAGCCTCTTTTGACAGGTCAGAGAGTCCTCGACACATTCTTCCCTGTGGCAAAGGGAGGGAGCGCTGCAGTGCCAGGACCATTCGGCAGCGGAAAAACAGTAATCCAACAGCAGATTGCAAAGTTCGCTGATGCGGACATAGTAGTTTATGTCGGATGCGGTGAGCGCGGCAACGAGATGACCGACGTTCTTGTGGAGTTCCCCGAGCTGGTTGACCCGAAGACAAAGAGGCCGCTCATGGAAAGGACTGTTCTTGTCGCAAACACAAGCAACATGCCAGTGGCAGCAAGAGAGGCAAGCATCTACACAGGAATTACCATAGCAGAATACTTCAGGGACATGGGATACAGCGTAGCAATCATGGCCGATTCCACATCAAGATGGGCGGAGGCAATGCGAGAAATCTCGGCAAGGCTTGAAGAAATGCCTGGAGAAGAGGGATATCCTGCGTATCTCCCCAAGAGGCTTGCTGAATACTATGAGAGAAGCGGTAAAGTGGAGTCGCTCAACGGAGCCATAGGCTCTGTGACTATCATCGGAGCAGTATCTCCAGCAGGAGGTGATATCTCAGAACCTGTGTCGCAGGGAACGCTTAGGGTGGTAAAGACCTTCTGGGCGCTTGACGTAGCTCTGGCATCTGCAAGGCATTATCCCTCTGTAAACTGGCTTAACAGCTACTCGCTGTATCTTGACGCTCTGAAGGACTGGTATGTCAAGAATGCCGGAGAGAGCTTCGTGAACGACAGGATAAGCGCGATGAAACTGCTGCAGCGCGAAGCGGAATTGAAGGACATAGTGCAGCTTGTAGGCGCAGATGCGCTTCCTGACAATGAAAAAGTCGTGCTCGAGATAGGCAGGATGATCAGGGAGGATTTCCTCAGGCAGAATGCGTACGACGAGATCGACACCTATACGAGCCTGGCAAAGCAGAAGATGATGCTCTCGACCATCCTCTACTTCAGAACAAAGGCTGAAGACGCCGTAGCGCACCAGATAGAGGCAGACAATATAACAAAGATGAAGGTCAGGGAAGAGATAGGAAGGCTCAAGAGCGTCAAGGAATCCGATGTTGAGAAGGAGGAGAAGCATGTCAGGGAGAGCATCGACTCGGAGTTCAGGGCGCTATTGAAGGAATACCAGTCGGAGGTAGAGAAGGAGAAAGCGTGATGTTATGAGATTTGAGATAGAATACAGCACTATAGAAAGCGTTGCAGGGCCGTTGGTTGTAGTGGGCAAGACAAGGAATGCCAAATACAACGAGGTTGTCAGGATAAGAACCGCTGACGGAAACATGAGGCTTGGCCAGGTCCTTGAAACAAGCGATAAGTATGCCATAGTGCAGGTCTTCGGACCTACTGACGGCATAAATGTCGATACCACATCGGTAAGCTTCCTTGGAGAGACCTTCATGGTTGGCGTTAGTGAAGGGATGCTGGGCAGGGTCTTCAACGGACAGGGGAAGCCACGGGATACAAGTGCAGGAGTAGCTGCGGAAGAGAAGAGGGACATAAACGGCGCTCCGATAAACCCCACTTCTAGAGAGAAGCCTAGCGAGTTCATAGAGACAGGCGTTTCAGCAATAGACGGCCTGGACACGCTGGTCAGGGGGCAGAAACTTCCGATCTTCTCAGGCTCGGGACTGCCGCACAACCAGCTTGCAGCGCAGATCACCAGGCAGGCAAACGTCAAGAATAGCAGCGAGGGATTCGCAGTGGTCTTTGCAGGAATAGGGATAACCTATGATGACGCGACATATTTCATCAACGAGTTCAGGAAGACAGGGGCATTGAAGAGGACTGTTGCCTTCATCAACCTGGCCGACGATCCAAGCATAGAGAGGATCCTGACTCCAAGGCTTGCGCTCAGCACGGCAGAGTACCTTGCATACGAAAGGGGAATGCACGTGCTCGTAATCCTCAACGACATGACCAATTATGCGGAAGCGCTGAGAGAGCTGTCAAGCGCAAGGGAAGAGGTTCCCGGAAGAAGAGGCTACCCCGGATACATGTATACCGACTTTGCAAGCATATACGAGCGAGCAGGGATAATCAAGGGCAAGAAGGGAAGCATAACGCAGCTGGACGTGCTGACAATGCCTAGCGACGACGTGACGCACCCGATACCTGACCTGACAGGATACATAACAGAGGGGCAGATCAACCTCAGCAGGGACCTTATGAACAAGGGCATTTATCCTCCGATACAGCCGCTGGGATCGCTCTCAAGGCTAATGAACAATGGAATAGGACCGGGAAAGACAAGGGAGGACCACAGCGGAGTATCAAACCAGCTCTACACCATGTACGCAAAGGCGCAGGACGCAAAGAGCCTGAGCGCGATAGTTGGAGCAGAGGCATTGAGCGATGAGGACAAGAGGTACCTCAAGTTCGGAGACGAGTTCGAAGCGAGGTTCATCGGCCAGGCATTCTATGAAAGGAGAACGATTGAGGACACGCTCGACATAGGCTGGGACCTTCTCGCTACGTTCCCTGAAGGGGACCTCACGAGGATCAAGAAGGATCTTGTAACAAAGTACTACAAGAAAGGTAAGGCGAAAGGATAATGGCAAGGCTCAATCCGACAAGGATAAACCTGATCAACCTAAAGAAAAGGGTAGCCGTGGCTAGGAAAGGCTATGGGATACTTAAGAGGAAGAGAGAGGTTCTTGTCCTAGAATTCCTCAACATGCTTAAGCAGTCTTCGGAGAGCAGGTCGAAGCTCAATGAACTGATACAGGAATCATACAAGATGGTGGAGACGGCATCCACATACGTAGGAAACTTCGAGCTTGAGGATGTGGCGCTGCACATGAAGGAGGCTTCCCCTGTCAGGATGCACGTGAAGAACATAATGGGTGTCAAGATACCGCAGATAGACAGGGCGCCTGGAACTACGATGGATCCTACACTGCTCTTTTCGACCAGCCTCGCTGTGGACGACCTGAATGACACATTCACGAGGGCTACTAATTCCATAATAGAGGTCGCGCAAAGGGAACAGGGGCTGAGGAGGCTTGTTCTGGAGATAGACAAGACAAAGAGGAGGGTCAATGCTCTCGACTACAAGGTCATACCGGGCATGATCGCGCAGCAGCGATACATAAGGATGAGGCTTGAGGAGATCGACAGGGACACTTTTTCTGCACTCAAGCACGTGAAGAAGAAGCTTGCAAAGACAGACAGAGGCTGATCAGGTGAAACTGTACTTCAGGAACTCAGACAACTTAAGGCTTGCAGGAATATTGACCATCCCAAAGAAAACAACGAAGACCTGCATAGTCTTATGTCACGGAGCCACGGTAGACAAGGAAGAAGGCGGGGTCTTCACATACCTTTCGAAGCGCCTTGCAAAAGAGGGATTTGCAGTCTTCAGGTTCGATTTCAGGGGGCATGGGGAGAGCCAGGGAAGATCTGTGGACATGACCATCAAGGACCAGCAGGATGACATAGACAATGCTCTGGATACACTGATTGAGCGGGGATATAAGCGCTTCGGGTTGGTAGCGGCAAGCTTCGCAGGGATATCAAGTACTTACTATGCGTCAAGGCACCAGAACAGGATAAAAGGCCTTGTTTACTGGAATGCGGTAATCAAAACACACACGTTGCTCGACAGATGGCACAAGGCAGACAAGGAGAATAACTTTGAAAAGAAGGGTTTTATCCTAAGAGGCAATGTAAAGTACGGAAGGAGCCTGGTGAAAGACCTGGAAAGGCTCAGACCGGAGAAAGAGTTGAAGAACATAAAGATACCGGTCTTCTTCATACATGGGGACAAGGATTCTAGCGTACCGCACAAGGAAGCACTGGCACTTGCAAATGAGATAGACGCAGACATGGAAACTGTGCATGGGGCAAAACACGGCTTCCACAATAAGAGATCGTTCAAGGTTGCTGCAGAGAAGGCAGCTCTCTTCTTCTCAAAGGTCCTGGACATAGGCGCGTAAATGAGTAATGCAGTTTTGTACAGCGGCGGCAAGGACTCGACCTTTGCACTCCATAAGGCGGTTGCGAGCGGTGTAAAGATAGACCTTCTGATAACGATGCTTAGCAAGAACAGGTCAAGCTACATGTTCCATTACCCTAATGTCAGGCATACGGAATTGCAAGCTGAAGCGCTAGGCATAAGGCAGGTGTTCTGCGAAACAGAAGGCGAGAAGGAGAAGGAATTGGCAGACCTTGAGAAAGTCCTGGTCGAGAACAAGGTAAGAGTGCTTGTAACAGGCGCGACGTACAGCAGATACCAGGGTGACAGGATAAACAACATTGCAAAGAAACTTGGAATAGAGCATATAGCGCCGCTCTGGCACATAGACCCTATTGAGGAGCTGAGCACGCTAGAGAAGGATTACAATGCGATCATAACCTCTGTCAGCGCAGAGGGGCTTGACGAGTCCTTTCTGGGAAGGAGAATAGACAACGAAATAATAAAGAGACTGCAGGAGATCAACAGGAAGCACGGCATAAACATGCTCTTTGAAGGCGGAGAGGCAGAGAGCTTCGTCCTTGACGCTCCACTGTTCAGGAAGCGCATAAAGGTAATAAAGGCGCGAACGGAATGGAATGGTGTGAGTGGTGCTTATTTCATAGAAGAAGCAAGATTAGAGGAGAAGGCGATTGCATGAGCCAAAAACGCAAGGAGAAGCTGGTTTTCAAGAGCGACTGGCACAGGATCTACCAGTGGAGACAGAGGCTCTATGACGGCAGCTATGCAACATTCGAGCGCTTTGAAAGGCCCACAGTGGTACTCATACTTCCGGTGTCGGGCAGGAAGATCATAATGGCGCTTGAGGAACAGCCCACGTTCAAGCGAATCAAGGGCCTGATCGGAGGAGTGGTTGAAAAAGGCGAGAAGCCCCTGACGGCAGCCAAAAGGGAGCTCATCGAGGAAACAGGCATGGTTGCTCACACATGGAAACTGGTAGGAAAGTATAAATATTCAGGAAGGATAAGCTATACGCTCTACCTTTTTGCTGCGCTTGGGGCCAAGAAGGTGACTGAACAGCACCTTGATCCGGGAGAGAGAATAAAGGTGATAAGTACAACACTCCCGCAGTTGCTCTCAAGCATCGAACGGATTCGCCTGGATGACAAGGTCAAGATAGATATGTTGAAGGCGAGGTACGAGCCGCGCAGGAGAAGAGAACTTGAGAAGGCGCTTGGCCTTAGTGGATGATGAATTGACTGAGATACTCTCGGAATTCAGTAAATACGCGGAGAACGCAATAGAAGAGGAGAACCCTACAGTGCAGAAGCTTGAGAAGGCAGGAAAAAAACTGGCAAAATTGAACATAGGCGATCCTGCAAGGTTTTTCCCAACCCCAAAGTACATAATCGATGCTTACATAAAGGCATTGAAAGAGGGAAAGACTGGTTACGTTGATCCAGAAGGCATACCTGAGCTCAGGGAAGCTGTTTCAAACAGGTATAAGCGCCTATACAGCCTGGACGTAAACAAAGACGACGGCATTTTCATAACCCACGGCGTCAGCGAGGCATTTCTTTTCACGAATTCAATGCTGGTCAATCCTGGGGACATGGCAGTAATGTTTGCGCCTTACTACACCGTAAGCTACAGCGGATTCAGGATATTCGGAGGGGAACCCCTGATCCAGGAATACGGAGAGGAGAGGGACTGGAGCCTTGACACTGATGAACTTGAGACAAAGATAAGAAGGCAGATGAATGAGGGAAAGCGGATAAAGTACATGGCAATAACAAACCCGAGCAACCCCACAGGCATGGTACTCGGCAGGAAGACGCTGGAGAGGATTGTGGAGATCGCAAAGAATAACGACATTGTGCTCGTAAGCGACGAGATCTATGACGAGGTGATATTCGATGGCACTGAATTCACAAGTATAGCGCAGATAGCAAAAGGGGTGCCTCACATAATATATAATGGCGCCTCAAAAGACCTCGATTCCACAGGATTTAGGGTGGGATTTATGCTCATCCCTGGAAATGATCGCGTTTCCGAGACTATCAAGAGAAAACTGGTGGACTTCTGCGCAATGAGACTCTGCGTAAGCACACCGGCGCAATATGCTATCACCGAAGGCATAAACAATATCAAGGAACATAGACTGGAAGTTACAGAGTTTGTAAAAGCAATTGCGGAACGTGCATCATTCGCCTCAAAATTGATCAACGAGAGCGAATACATGCATGTTGTGCCTCCTAGGGGAGCATATTATTTGTTCCCAAAATTAGATATGAGCAGGCTTGACCTTAAGACGGACAAGGAGTTCGTACATAAACTGCTTGAAGAAGAGGGTGTGCTCCTAACAAGAGGGTCAGGATTCGGTGGGAATGACCATGTAAGGCTTGTAGCCTTGCCATCGAAGGAGACCCTTGCGGCAGCGATTGAGAAGATAGATAAATTCTGCGAGGGACATTCTAGGTAAGGAGGCATAGTCTAATGGTAGGACGGCGCCTTTACACGGCGCAGACCTGGGTTCGATTCCCTGTGCCTCCAATGAATGTTTACGAGAGCAAGGAGTTCAGGTTCCCCCTTAAAATTATAATAAAGAGGTGACCACAAACGCATAGAATTGTGGTCACCCATGATGACTGCATTTTATACGAATTCTATTTCTGTAGCCACCTGATTAGAAGCATTAAATAGCTTATTTGAAATAGTCTTGATATGGTATCTTTTGTTTACTTCGACTTAGGCGGTGTAGTAATCCTAGATATGAATGTTGGAGATAAATGGACAGAGCTTAGACGCGAGCTTGGTGTCACTCCTGAAAGAGATGCTGAATTCATTGAATTCTTCAGAAAGTACGAATCAAAGTCACTTTTGGGGGAGGGGCAAATAGACGACTTTTTGCCTTTGATAAAGGAGAGATTTCACTCAAACCTGCCTGTAGGATATTCGTTGCTTATGGATGGCTTTATTAAACGATTTGAGGCGAACAAGCAAATCTGGCCAGTAATAGATAAAATCAGCAAGAATTACAAGATAGGCCTTCTTACTGATGCATATACACATATGTTGGATGAAGTAAAAAAGAAGGGTATAATGCCGGATGTAAAGTGGGATGCCGTTGTGGATTCAAGCATGGTAAAAGCGAAAAAACCAGAAACTAAAGTTTTCAAGATAGCTGAAAATAAAGCTGGAGTTAGCGGCACCGAGATATTTTTCATAGATAATAAACTACAGAACATAGACGGGGCTAGAAACTTTGGTTGGAAAACCCTCTTGTACGACCCGAATAACATTAAAGAATCTAATAATGAGCTTTTAATGAAGTTATTCTTGTAAGAGAACTAGAACTGTTTTGGCTACCTTACTTCAATGTTTATTTCCTTGATCTCCTTTCCTTACCGTATAAGATATCAAGGAATCTCTTTTGTCCTCTACTCCATGTTCTGTTGCTTGCCTTTTTTACATAGTTAGAATACACATCTATGTATTCAAGGTTATCCTTCAGGTTGTGCTCTTTTGCCTCCTTCAGACCAATAAGGATACTATTTTGTTTCATCTAAATTGCCTATTACCTTCTTAACAATCACTTGCTTTACGCGAAGCTCTGCTATAAAATCACTTAGTTTTTTGACATCTAAATATGATTTAAAGATATTATAAATGTATCGTGCGTCTTCGTAATCCTTATCGCTACCTAGCCATAGTTTGAATGCGATTTGTAGTTCTATAGGAGATATGTACATCGAATATCTAGAATTAAATGTAACTTTTATCTTGTCTTCCATTGTACGCCTGTCAAGCGGCTTCCTAACAAATTTTAATTCGAAATTAGGTGCCCACGTTCCTTTCTCTGCATACCTTAAAGAGGATCCTTCTGAAAGAAGCTCGTATGCTTCTCTGGCATTCTCTATATTGTTTACTGGAGAAAATCCATTTTTGAGAAGCCTTTGGTGCAGTGTTTCGATTTGTTTCTTATTCATTTTATTCAGTAATATATCTATGTCTTCTGTACCACGTATTCTACCAAAAAAGATTGCTATGTAACCACTCACTATTACATACTCAACCTCTCCCATTGATTGAATGAATTTAATCACTAGTTTGTCTAGTGTGGTAAGCTCTTTCTGGCTAAGCAATATGCTGTTTTTGGAGTACCTAATTTCCATAGTTAGGAGTATGGATTAAAAGTATTAAATACCACCTTTTGGGAGATAAACTCCAATGATATCGGACAATATCAACAGATACCTTTTCTACAATCCGAAGCAATTATGGAATTCCCTGTGCATCTATGCCATCAGTCAGAACCCTGCCCCTATTTGATTAGAGCAGTATACGCTGAGAATTCCTGATTTGGCTGTAGAGTAGTTCCATTTAGTATGCCCCATGTGCTTGGATCGCCTTGTCCAGTCCCAAAGAGATCCCATACAAACGCTCCTTTAGAGAAGCTGAATTGGGAAACGAACGGGACCACTTCCGAGGCGTAGGTGGATGCCTCCTGCATGTTGTCCGTAGAATAATTCGGGTCGCTTAAAGGCATTCCAAATTCGTCAAACCATATGGGCTTGCCTGTCAGCGCCTCGTACGACTCGGTCACATTGGCCATTATCGCAGATACAGGTTTATTTGAAGTTACATTGATTCCGTAAGTCGGATCTATGTCTTTAGGGTATTCGTTCATCAGATACCACACTCCGGTGCCATTAGGGAATGTGGTCTGGGTGTACAGGTGCACAGATATCGCATCGCAGTACTGGGACGCGCCGTAACTCCAGACCTGTTGTGCGAATTGGTATACAGGGGTTGCAGTGTAGTTGTTGGTGTTGTAATAGCTATTGATATAATCGCCTCCTACGAAAGCAGGTAGACCTCCGAAGGCTATCACCGTATCGCTCGAATTATGCGCCTTGATTATCTCGTATGCGTCCTTTAGCATGTTGTAGTATGAGAGGGCAGGGTTGCCAGGGTTGCCGTTGTATAGGTAACCGTAGCAGTTTGAAGAGAGTTCTTGCGGGCACCAGAGAACTCTGTCCACCTCGTTGTCTATCTCCCATACGTGTACCCCAGAGTAGGTCTGATTGTCAACAATTTCGGTTACATACGCATTCCAATCAGCCAGCGTCCAGTTCTCTCCATAGGTTGCCATGAGCATCTGCGGATCCAGATTGACTATATAATGGAACTGCGACGTCGGATAGTGTTGAAGCACTGATTTGACGAAAGTTGCCTGTGTGCCGTTCAGGTAGGCGCCAATGCGTATCCAGCAGATTCCGTTGTTTGAGAGAACTGCCGGATTTACTTGGAGTATATCGTATTGCAGCAGAACATTATCGGTAGCCCATGGGATATTTACGCCATAATCACCTTCTGTGGAACAGTTCTGGTAAGATGGAATGTTTTCCGTACTGGAACTTCCGGCCTGAACCACCGCGTCAGATATCGATTCCCAGTCAAGCGAGGTGCTGAACTGGGAACTAAGCCTTAGGTTTGACTCTGTGTTATTTACTATTTGATACTGAAGGGGATTTGAATTGGCATACGAATCTGGCACAATAGTGAAACCGTTTGCGACAGTCATCTGAGTCACTGGGGATCCGGCGATATTGCCCAGGAAAAGCAGCATGTCATCCTTGTCTGTGGTGCTTATCTGCCCTGTCATAGGAGAAGAGTCGTATGGAACTGCATATGGTAATGAGGGATTTGGATCAAATGGGCTTGTCACGTTGGCATTGCTTATTCCAATCGCGGTCATCTGGATGTACGCTGGTGACGAGCATGTGGCAGTTATTATGTCAGATGAAAGCTTTTGGTTGGCAATAGCATAATACTCGTAGTCGTAGTTGTATGTTGATATTTCTGCCCTCTGATGCCATGTAAGCCCTGCGGAATCAGTTATGGAGCTCAGCGGGGAGTCTGCGCAATCAACGTCCAGAACTATCACGTCTGGAGAGTTCGTGGTTGTTATTGCGATCTCTGCCGATGATTGCATTGGGGTAGCAATAGTATTGCTTCCATCAAGGTGCAGTGGAGGTATGGTCGTAGTAGGCTCTACCGTAGTTGTGGTTGACGCGGTTGTGGAACTGGTGGAAGTGGTTGTGGAGCTGGCCGATGTTGTTGAAGTCGAAGAGAGAGTAGAAGACGAAGGTACACTGGAATTAACCACAGCAACGACCGTTGTGGAGAGCACGCTTTGGGTGGCGGAGGTTGTGCCATGTATTGTGGAGATCTCTGTGGTACTGCTCGTCCCTGAACTGGAATTCGACATATTGGCAAATTGTTTCTGGCTTGTTATATAGAAAAGTTTCCCGTTTATGTAGTAGTAACCTTGCCCCTGGTAGCCTAAATTCTGAGAATAGGGTTTAGTAATTGTGCCGGTCTGATTTGTGGAAGAGTTGTATGTTAAGTAAATAATAACTACTCCGATGACAACTAAGGCTACAAGAATTACACCTGCATATTGCAATACGCTTCTCGAGCCAGGCGATGCGGATTGCGCGCTAGTAACAGAACCTTGTTGGGCGTCACTCTCCATGGTCTGTCATTATAATACTATATTTAAAAATTTATAGTTGATGCTATCAACTGTTGAAGGATGAGGTTTTACTTAAGATTGTACATGCATAATGACAAACCTCATGTTCACTTAACGTACTAAATGACCGTACCTCATGCAGCAATCTGATTCTACCATAGCATTTTAAGCCTGTCATGCCTATTTTATTCATGGCAATCAAGAAAGGGGATGTCAATTATGTAAAGAAGATCCTATGGCCTGACGAAAATGTGGTCCTTACTGCAAGGCAGAGGCGAATCGGCCCAGGAGGATCAATGATAACTCCTACAAGCGTCATTGCCACCAACAGGCGCATCATCATAGTGAACAAGACAGCCATGGGCATCAGGAAGGATATTGAGAGCATACCGTACAAAAACGTCACTAGCGTGAGATGGGAGCATGGGATAATAACGTCCTCGGTATTCCTTAGGGTGCAGGGATTTGACACCGACAAGGGCTTTCTAAAGAAAGGCCGCGAGGAAGGAGAGATAGACGGACTGAGCAACGGCCAGGCCAGGGACCTTTCAAGCTATGTCCAAAAGATGATTTCGGGAGACGGCGGAAACGGAGGAGAATCGGCAACCCAGGATGGCGGCAATGGCGATAATGGCTCATTCTGCAGGAAATGCGGAGCTCCACTTCCTAAAGGATCCAATTTCTGCCCAAAATGCGGCGCGAAGACTTGACTGTATTGACTTCGATATCATTGCATTTTTGTCTGATGAGCAGCGCTCCAACTCTTTTATGATATGTATTAATTAGCATATTGTAATTGATAAAGTATGCCGAATAAATCCGAGGACATCATAACACTATTAACAAAGCTGGGTTTTTCTGATCCACAGAGACTTATAACTGCGAATAAAAATATACTAAATCTAAGCAATCAAGAAATAAACGATAGAATATATTTTATACAAAACGAATATTCTGGAGAAGATAAAATAACCCATATAATTGAACAAGACCCCAGACTCTTAACTTTAAGCGAAACCGATACTATCGACGAACTTAAAAGCCTGTCAATTAATGAAACTCAGAATATAAGAACTCAAAAGGCAAAAGGACCTTTTGACTTTGGCGTTAAAACTGTTCAAAAACTCGACACCGAAAAAAGGCAATGTGATTACTGCAATAAAATAACCCAACAGGATTTACTATACGTAAATATCAGCCCAGAGCTTTTCTTTAATAACTTTTCAGCCTACAGAGCAATTGGGTTCTATGTCTACCAGTGCGGAGTCTGTAAATATTCGTCGATCTTTGCGTATCCACTTAATCCTAAGATGTTCATACCCTATATTGGTTTAATCGTAGGTATAAATCCTTATTTTTGGCAAGCAAATATAAAGCTCAGGAAAAAGTACGGCTCTGGAGGCTTTACTAAGTATTACCCGATTTTGCCAGGTGGTTTTTACAAAATTCCTCAGGAACAAAGGAGGATAACAGTAATAAATCCTCCCAAAAACCTTTCTGATGTGAAGAGTATTACTAAGGCATTTTTGCATATTGATGAAATAATCTTTATTTGTATTTTACTTTTTATCTTATACATTTTTGTTACAGCTTTAATGTCTAGGTAGTAGTGTATATTGGTAAACACGCCTATAGAATCCGATCCTAATTAGGAAAGTCATGTTGCATCAATACCTAAAAGATATTGTGGAAATCCGGTTATATAAACTTCGGCTTGCAGATATTTCTGAAGTGGCATGATAATCTTACTTTACTTTATTGCGCTGCTGCTTGCAGGCTTCGTTGCAGGCATAGTGGGCTCGATGAGCGGGCTTGGCGGAGGTATTGTGATAGTCCCGGCCCTTACGCTCCTGTTCGGGATACCGCTTGAGTATGCCGCTGGCGCAAGCCTCATTTCCACCATAGCGACCTCGAGCGGTGCCGCAAGTGCCTATGTCAAGGAGAAGCTTGCCAACATAAAGATAGGCATGTCATTGGAAATAGCCACCACCCTTGGTGCGATAGTCGGATCGCTTCTTGCTGCCTACGTATATGCGCATGGTATAAGCCAGGATCTCTTTATCCTGTTCGGCATAGTGCTGCTTTTCTCGCTATACCCCACATTCCTGGAGTACAGGAAGACACGCAGGAAGAGAATACACAAAGACTGGAGCACTGATGCTTTCCAGCTGTACGGCAAGTATTACGACAAGGCCAAGAAGAGGGTCATAAAATATTCCGGATACAGGTGGTGGTTTGGCGAGGCCACCATGAGCGTCGCTGGGCTTATATCAGGATTGCTGGGCATAGGATCCGGTGTCCTGAAAGTAATAGGCATGGATTGGGGGATGAAGCTGCCCATGAAGGTAACCACTGCAACAAGCAACTTCATGATAGGCGTGACAGCTGCGACAGGCAGTGCGATATACTGGGCGCTCGGGTACATACAGCCGTTTATAGTGGCCCCGGTAGTCATAGGTATACTCCTTGGAGCGTACTGCGGATCAAGGCTA
>JASHTL010000058.1 GCA_030040595.1 Microcaldota archaeon | reverse complement strand
GACGGAACATCCGCATATGGATAGTTGCTCCTGTTATGCCGGTAGAAACATAAAGTTTTAAAGATTGCAGTCGTAATCGTGGCATGGCAAAGCAGGCAACACTTGGACAGCGCGTGCTGGTAGAGGCGATTGGGGTATTTTTCCTCACCTTTGCAGGGGCAGGGGCAGTTATTGCGGCGCAATTTGCGGGGCTTGGAGGGGCAGGCCTTCTTGCAATCGCATTCGCAAACGGCATAGCGCTGGCATTGGCTGTCTCGTTCGCGATGAATATCTCGGGAGGGCACATCAATCCGGCAGTAACAATTGCTGCATGGATAAACAAGCTGATATCCCCTGGCGATGCGCTTGCATACATAGTATTCCAGCTGATCGGCGCGGTGGTTGCAGGCATGCTTCTTCTGGCCGTATATCCTGCAGCATCGGGAATTGCAGTGCACTACGGAACGCCAACGCTCGGCAGCTCGGTCTCTGTGCCGCAGGGCATACTCTTTGAGGCGATAATGACCTTCATACTCGTCTTCACGGTCATGGGAACGACGGTTGACAGGCGTGCGCCCAAGATAGCGGGCTTCGGGGTAGGTCTTGCGGTCTTCATAGACGTACTGGCAGGCGGGCCGTTCACAGGCGCGGCGATGAATCCGGCAAGGGCGATAGGCCCTGCCATCGCATCTGGCTTCTTTGCGAACTGGTATGTCTACTGGATAGGCCCTATTCTAGGCGCAATTGTGGCCGCGCTGATCTACAAGTACCTTGTCAGAGAGAAACGTTAGCTTTTAATAATCCTCAGTAGATATAGTCTCTGGAGATCATATGCAAGCGTACTGTGTTAAGTGTAAGGAGAAGAAGGAGATGAAGGACGCGAAGGAAGTGACAATGAAGAACGGAAGGAAGGCCACGACGGGCTCCTGCCCAAGCTGCGGAACTAAGATGTTCAAGATCGGCGGCAAGTAATTACTTGCTGCTGTTTGCCTCAATCGCCACTACCGTTATGTTAAATACAAGTGTCTTTCCAGCGAGCGGAGAGTTGAAGTCGACCGTGGCGTTTGTCGAGTTCACCTGAGTGACAATGCCCTGGAACTGCTCGCCGTCTTCCGAAGTCTCAGTGACGGTCTGCCCGACATCCACCGTCCGATTGACGAATTCATCTATCGAGACGCTCACTATCATTGCAGGATTGACCGGACCATACGCCTCGTTGACTGGTATTACAACAGTCTTTGACTGGTTAAGCCTCATTCCTATGACCGCCTGGTCGAAGCCGGGTATCACCTGATTTGCTCCCACCACGAACTCGAATGGCTCTCCTGTACCGGCATTGGTGTTGAAGACCGTGCCGTTTGTGAACTTGCCGGTATAATACACCTTGACAGTGTCTCCGTTCGCAACAGCGATGCCGGAGGTGCTGTACGCCCAGAATGCTCCTGCGAGTATTGCTATTATGACTATAGCTATAAGTGCCAGGAAGAATGGCTTCTTGGTAATCGAATCGGCGCCCATTTCAATCATGCATTATGTTTCTGCTTATCTGGCATATCAGGTTCGCAGCCTGATCTCGAACCAATACCTCCGTATCTATTTGGTAGTATTAGAATTTAAGCTTGATTGTTATCCTGCCATTCAGCCTATCGCTCTCTTTACAAGCGCTGCGATCCTGGCCTCTTCTGCCGGAGACAGCCTCTTGATCGCAAACGTGACAGGCCACATGGAACCTTCGTCGAGGTTCGCCTTGTCGCTGAATCCGAGAGTTGAATATCTTGCCTTGAACTTGCCTGCGTTCTGGAAGAAGCAGATGACCTTCTCGCCCTTTGCATATGCCGGCATCCCGTACCAGGTCTTTGGAGAGAGCTCCGGCGCGGTGGCTTTAACAATAGCATGTATCTGCTTGGCCATTGAACGGTCAGGCTCCTCCATCTTGGCGATGGCGGCAAGTACGGCCTCTTCGCCATTGGCCTTCGAGTTCTTCTCCTTAAGGTAGTCTTTCATTGCGGCTACTTCCTCTTTACTCAGTCCTTTCGCCTTCTCGCCTGCATTTTTCATGTCATCAGCACCCAATTATATTGCACGGTACAAACTAAATAAAGATGTCATTTATTTAGGGTAAGAGAATATTGTGTGTATATTATAAATCTGTTTTGACAATTAAGTCTGGATAGCTAGTTCAGAACTAGCCCTGTCAGGGGAAAGCGGTGAGAATCCGCTGCTGTGCCGCAACTGTGATCCCATACAAGCGGGTAAGCCAGGCTGCCTGAATCCAATATATCCACGAGCATGGTAAGCATGGCAAGATTTATGGCGCGGACAAGGGGCGACGACGGCAAATCGCGCGTAGGCGGGGATACTGTCTCAAAAGGCTCTGCTGTGATAGAAATCCTGGGAACGATAGATTCGGTAATGTCATCTCTTGATATGTGCAAGATGCACCTGGCTGATCCTGAAATAACAAAAGAATTCACAGGCCTCCAGCTGCAATTTGGCAGGCTTGCCGCAGTGGTGATAGGCCATACCGAGGATACAGGCAGAATCTTCACAGAGGCGGACACAAGGCGTCTTCAGGATAAGATCACCAGGGTAGAACATCTTGTCCCTGACGAATTTGTATCGTTCCAGACGCCTTCGGGCTGCTGGCTCAACGAATCGAGGGTGAGGGTCAGGGAACTTGAGAGGAAGCTTACCCCTCTTTTGGAGAGCGGAGAACTTGACAAGGCGTACTACAGGTTCATCAACGTGCTCTCGATTTACCTGTTCTGCATGGCAGTCGAGAGCTCCGGAGAAGGCGAACTTAGGAGGAGCGTGATCGGGGAAGAGGGAACCTTGAAAGCGGCAGCCAGGAAGACTTCTGAGAATGCAGTTTAGCTATCAGGGACTGGCGCTTTGTTGCCCTTATAATGTTTGATGTTGGTTTTGGGAATTGCCAGGCGCCTGCTGCGCTATCCGACCCTGAAATACCCTACCGTATACCGACCCCAGTAGGCGTTGCCAGCCACAACCGTGTAGTTCCCGATTGGGAACCTGTCGAAAACATACTGACCAGGGGAGAGCGTTGAGTTGCTCCAGTATCCTCCCACTACAAAGATGTCCTGAATAGGCAGGGTCGCATACTTGGTCGAGTTCGTCCCGTTTGTAAGTATGTACACAGTAGCGTTATCGCTGTCAGGCCAGAAATAATATGAAGTAGGGATCAGTTCAACAGGGCAGGAATAGAATCCAGGCTTAAAGAGCTGCAGTTCCCCGGTGCCGTTGCTTATGCTGCTCAGGTTGTAGTGTCCCTTGATTATGGCTATTCCAAGAGGCATCTCCCAATCGCCGCATGCGGAGGTAGAACCCAGGGTTATGGTGTTTGACTGCGCGTAGGATCCGCGTATCGATATGTTGTATGCCTGCGGGGCCGTGTTGAATAGGCTTACCTCTATAGAGACGTTGCTCCCATAGGCTACTGTCTGGTTAGGTATCGTTAGCGCGAGTCTCATGGAATTAGATACGACGCTTGAATTGAAGCTTGAGGGCTTGATGTAAGGCATTCCGTATAGGCTCGATATAACAACAGCGGAGACGAGCAGGGCTGCGATCGCCATTATTGCAATAGCCAGGTAGTATGATCGCAT
>JASHTL010000009.1 GCA_030040595.1 Microcaldota archaeon | reverse complement strand
TATAGCGTCAAGGAGTTCCCTTTTGTCCTTTATAGGGCTGAAGCGGTATAGCCTCATAGATTTTCACTATGGATGTAGTGGTGTGCCGTAGCCCCCCTTCTGTTTTAGACGGCATTCGACTAAGCGGCTTTTACGCCTTGCATGCTCATTTGTATGCGCATCGGCCGTTTCACCCGCACCGGCGCGCTCGTATCGTCATTGCTTATGCGCCGCAGCGGTCTCGTTTCTGTTCCGAATAGGGCCTTAGACCCTGCACACATCTGCATGGGGAGAGCTTCCTCAGTCATATTGACCGTAAGCCGTCCGCACACCACTGAATATGATTAGCAATTAATGGTATATAAACGTTGACTGAACTAAGGATTTGCTACTTTTTAATAAAGTCTAGAATCTTCCCTTTGTCCTTTATGCTTCTTACAATCAGGTTCGCCCCTGCAGACTTAAGTTCGTTTTCGGGGACGTTTTCTGCTATCCCTATCACTGCCACTCCTGCATTCTTCGCGCCCTTTACAAGACGCAGCGAGTTTGCGACAATAAGCACATCATTCTTAGATATCCTAAGGTCAGACTCAGCCTTTGATACTGCGCTTTTCACTATATCATCAAACGTCTTCCCGTCTCCGCCGTAGACCCCAAACTTAAAGAATCCATGTATCGTTGTCTTCTCCGCCCTTAGTTTCGCAATCCTCTCTGCTTCCCCAGTTATCATTCCTATGGTCACATCTTCCTTCCATAGCTGCGCAAGCAGGTCTCTGGAACCTTCAACGAGTACCTGTTTGTCATGCCCTGCTACGTTGTAATAAGTATAAAAAAGATCCTCCGTTATCCTGTGCAGCTTGGCCTGTATCTCAGACTCGTCCATATTGTCCTTTCTGAGAACATCTTCTACAATCTCCTGAGATGTCCAGCCGGGATAGTTCTTGAGGTCCACGGTGACTATCCTGCCATATATGTTTCTGATGGACTCGGACATGTACTCAGAAACGTCCTTGCTGTCTGTAACAAGCATGTTTCCTACATCGAAAAGAACCAGTTTGTACATTCAATCCCGTTTACTTTGCCAGCTCAATGTCTATCTTCTTTACCGTCTTCCTCTTCGCATGTGCTGCCAGTTTCACTGCCTTCTTGGCTGTGCTGAAAGCCATCCTGTTCACCATGTCGGCTAGCTCCTCCGCCGCATCGTCGCTCACTCTCTCTGCGCCAGCATCCTTAAGTATCCGCTTGACCGTAAGGGTAGTTATTGGCATAGAATACATGGATAATTGGCATGATGCCTAATATAAACATTTGGGTTTTGTGGAAATGTTGAGGATAAGAAGCCTGGAAAAAGGGGATCAAGAGGGCCTGTCTAGCTTTATCACTGACATATACAGGGAGTACCCCAGTGCTATGTGGTTCGAAACTGAACCAACGCAGGAAACACTCTCAGAACTGTTCCAAAATAAGCTCAATGGAATGCGCGAAAAGAGAGTTGTCGATATGATTGCTGTGCAGCCTGGAGAAAGGGAACAGATAGTCGGGGAAGTTGAGGTAGTGCATCTTACAGGTCCTGTGGGATCCGTAGGCATAATAATACGGAAGGAACACAGGAACAAAGGCTTGGGATCTGAGTTGCTTGAACATGCACTTGAGAACGCAGTTTCACTTGGAATAACGGAACTGCATGCAGAAGTCGCAGAGAAAAATGCCGGTGCGCAAGAATTCTTTAAAAATCGAGGCTTTATTCTTGAAAATCACGGAAACGGCAAGCAAAATAGCGGCATCCTCCTGTTCAGAAAGGCTCTGAAATGACCATCATCTGCTCGCATTGTATGTGGAATAGAATGTTCCATTGACTTGAGAGACTATTGCGTAGATTGACTTGTTTGTTGTAATGGATGAGTAATTGACTATCCACACCTTGGTGTAGTTGAATCCATTAATGCTTATGTTTGGATAGTAAAGCGCATGCACTACCACGCTCCTATTGCCGTTTATATTGACGAAGTTGCTTATCGCCGAATTGTTCAGGTCATACGAATAAACTATCGCAACCGGGAACGAGCCTATGATATAGCT
This sequence comes from Microcaldota archaeon, assembly GCA_030040595.1. Classification (GTDB taxonomy): domain Archaea; phylum Micrarchaeota; class Micrarchaeia; order Micrarchaeales; family CABMGC01; genus JAKAVK01. Next base: position 5,612 of record JASHTL010000009.1, on the reverse strand, counting down.
GCTTCCCTTCACATAGCCCACAATCTTGCAGTCTTGTGTGTATGGATTGAATGTATTATTCACCAGGCTGAACTTTGGATAGTCGAAGTAGTAAACTATATATGTCGGACATGTCGTCGTTGGGTTGCTGATCACCGAAACGACAACATGCCAGCTTCCCGGGTACTGAGAGGACTGTGATTCATTGGTTATATTGACCTGAGCGTTGGGGTTGCTGCTCTGGAGGTACTGGGTTATTATCGTTGCGGCCTGTTGCTCTGTAACGGGTCCTGGCACAAAGACCTTCTCAAATGCGAAATAAGCTACCGCTATTATGATTACCAGAACAACCGCTACAACTAATGTCTTCGAGAGCAGGTCCATGCTTTAGCTATCGGAACAAACGTATAAAAGGTTTCCTGGTTTGCAGGGAGAAAAAAGCGACATTGCTTTATATTAATTGCCAGCAAACTATCCTCATGCAATTCAAACCAGGGGAGAGAGTAATCACCGTAAGGTTCGGCGAGCTCTGGCTCAGGGGAAAGAACCGCGGAATGTACATTAAGGCGCTTAAAAGAAACCTTCTTGATCTCCTTGCAAGTGAGAAATTCGAGATTGAGAACAATTACGATAGATTCATAATAAGGCTGAATGGGGATTCCGATACGGGAAAGATAAGGGACGGGCTTACGCACCTCTTTGGAATAAGCAATTACGAGATATCCTACGCATCAAAACCTTCTCTTGACTCGATAGACAAGACCGCTAAATTGCTTCTGAAAAAGGAGAAGGACATCAAGTCAGTTAAGATAAATGCGCACAGGAGCTACAAGAAATTCAAGTTCAATTCGGTTGACATAACCAGACGCCTTATAAAGGTAGTCGGCAAACTCGGAATAGAGCCAGATCTACACAAGTACGACCGCGAGCTTTTCGTAAACGTTACCAAGGATGCAGCATTCCTATCGATCGACAAGGCAAAAGGGCCTGGCGGCCTTCCAGTCGGCACTAGCGGAAAGGGGGTGGTGCTGCTTTCTGGGGGCATAGACTCGCCAGTGGCAGCTTGGTATGCGATGAAGCGAGGTATGGAACCAGTATACGTTCACATCCACGGATATCCTGAAGCGAAGGATGCGCTGAAGTCAAAGCTGCCAGACATTGTTCGCATACTCTCCGCATACTATCCAAATGCGAGAACCTATTACGTGCCTTCGCACATCTTCCAGGTCGGCGCGATAAAGAGCAGGAGGCACGAGCTGATACTGCTGAAAAACTTCATGCTTAGAATAGCCGACCTCGTGGCTGAGAAGGAACAAGCGCAGGCGATCTTCACCGGAGAGAGTCTGGGTCAGGTGGCGTCGCAGACGCTCTCGAACCTGCAGGCAGAGGAACAAGGGGTAAAGACCCAGATACTGAGGCCGTTGATAGGCTTTGACAAGCAGGAGATAGTGTCTGCTGCAATAAAGATAGGCACCTATGACGAATCGATAAAGCCCTACAAGGATGTCTGCTCCATAAACTCAAGGAATCCAGTTACGAGAACGAATCCTCTGCTCATGGCAAAGCTGGTTAAGGAGTTCAAGATAGATGCGCTTGCAAAGAAATCGATGAGGCTCGCAGAGGTAGTTGGCTAGTCACTTTCCCTTGGCAGCTGCCGCTATCTCCTTCTTGTTTGGCTTCTTCCTGTATAATTCGCTGTACTTGTAGCACCTGTCCGAGCAGTAGTACCTTATCGCACCGTTCCTCTTCACATAGATGAGGCCTGTGCCCCTCTCTATCTCGCTGGTGCAGTACGAGCACTTCATGCTATCATCTTGCCCTTATCGGCTTGTCCTCCCTGCTCGTGTCGCTGAGCCTGATGAGGTCGCCAACCTTGACCTTTCCGGCTATGTTCTTCCTTATGACGCGGCCCTTGTCCGGCCCCTCTAGTATCTTGCCGAGTATCTGCTTTATCTCGCCGTATATTCCTGTGCGCCTGGAAGCGACCTCGACCACTTCGGCGAGCCAACCTTCAAGCTTCTTCTCCTCGGCCATCTGACTCACTCAATCATGCAGGAGTAGTTGCGGCAGGCTTGGCCTGCGGCTTCGGAGCGGCTGCTGCTCCCTCCTTCTTGGGTTTCTGGGCAGCAGGTTTTGCAGCTGCAGTTGCTTGCTGTTTTGGTTCAGCAGAAGCGCCAGGGCTCTTTCCCGTAAGCTTTGCTATGACATCCTTCATCGCGTGCTCTGATTCGCCAGGCTTCTCTATCGCTGCAGCAGCGCACGGGACGTTTATACCTATGGCCTTGCCCAGGTCAAGCTTCGTCGGAAGGTATCCGAAAGGAACCTTCTTCTGCTCGCAGAGCGTGGGTATGTGCATTACCACTTCCTCAGGGTCAACGTCCTCCGCAATAACGACAAAGTTAGCGAGGCCGCGCTCAACGCTCTTGGTAACCTCATTAGCTCCCTTGCGGATCGTGCCGCTCTGCTTTGCGAGACGCAATGTCTCCGATATCTTTCCAGCCACTTCTTTCGATACCTCGAATTTCACATAGGATTTTGCCATTTAGACACCTCATGTCATTGGTGCAACAATTAGTTGCGCTAACCTAGCGGTTAGTGACATATCATATGGAGCGTATAGCCTTAAATACCTTTCAGAATGTTCGAAGGTTACGCACTGGACAGGTTGCATGACCCGTCTATCCCTTTCCACGTAAGCGTTACGCTGCCCCCTCCTCCTCCCTGATAATTACCACCGCCAAGGCCTTTGCCAGACCCTGCCCCGCCGCTGCCGCTTGACCCGCTTGTCCCTGCGCCTCCATCGCTGCCTCCAGCGCCTCCTACTCCCCCGTATACTGCCCCTCCTCCGCCTCCGCTGCCTAGGCTTCCTCCGCCTCCATCTCCCCAGCCTGATTCGCTTGCACTTCCGCCTATATCTCCATGGCCTCCTGATGCACCGCCAGGACTTGATCCGCCTATTTCTGGTCCAGAGGAATCTCCGCTTGCTCCTCCCCCGCCGCCTTCATGGCCGCCCCCTCCGCCTGCACATCCCGCATAAATTGATAATCCGCAAAATCCTTCGCTTTCGCCTGTGCCTCCGCCGCTTCCTCCAGAACCGGAATCCCCTGTTCCTCCGTTACCCCCTAATGCAGTCGCAATTATTGAGTCGTCATTTAACAGGACTGTTGCTCCTCCACCTCCGCCATCGCCGTATGCCACATTTTGCCCTGTACCGACTTGCCCTGCGGCTCCGCCTCCTCCACCCACATATACTGTAAGATTGCTACCAGCTGAGAAGCTGTATGTACCTGTTGCTTTTGATCCGTTGTACCCATCGGCGTTGCCGGTCCCGCCTCCGCCGCCGCCATAGAGCGTGTAATTGAACGTTACGCCTGCTGGCATGGTCCCGGAGTAATACGTCGAGATCGTAGTCGTGCATACGCTGCCGCTAAGCTTGCCTGAAGGGATAGTCGTGCTCCCAATCGGTATGGTTGTAGCCGGGGCTATTGTGGTGGTCGAGTAGTTGAATGTATATATTGTTGTAGTAGGGAGCACCACCGCAGGCGGCACCCGTCCCGTGTTCTCGTTCTTGCCAAATGATCCTGATATGGTCGGAAAGACCGAGAAGCCTGTCAGAGCGCTGCTGGTATTCTCTAATGTGCCTGAGTAATTCTCCTCTGAAACAGCGTAGAGGAGTCCAACGTATTCCTTGCCGCTTGCATTTCCGCTTCTCAGGCATTTAGAGATCAGTGTGATCGGCTGGCCCGGATCGAATGTGATGTTTGTGGGCTGGTATGCTGTGGAGTTGAACTCATTAATGGAATAATAATCGCTGGTGGAATTGTAGGCTGCGCATGCAAGGCCGTATATCCTCACAGCGCCCGGAGTGCCGCTGTAATATCCGGGGTTGTATGACTGGAGCACCAGCTTGAGGTAGCCAGAATCGTTCATATCAACCGAACTGCATGTGTAGTATCCATAGTAGCCTGATATGGTGCTGATATCAACGGAAGATGATGTGCATGTGCCGTTCACCACGGGGTAAGGCGGCTGAGCAATGACCGAGGTCGGCTGCGGCTTGCCTATCTGCGTGACATTCCCGTGCACGTCCAAGCTCGCGTTTATTGTGGTCACCGCGGGCTGCTGGTCGCCCAAGCCCAATCCGCTTTCCGAATATCTCAGCGTAAAGTTCTGTGCCGTTGTGAAGTTGTAGACGAAACCTGTAGACGAGGAGATGCATCCGGAATACGGGCCGCTGAAGCTCACGGAGTCGTTGTCATATTCGCTGAGGTTCTCATACTGGCCAGCATATGAATTGTTCTGCGTGGCATAATACGCCCTGACAACCTCGGCAAGGCTTATAGTATTTGACCTGATGTACCCGCTCACGTAAACGCAGCTGTTGCCCTTGTAGGAAGTGTAGCTGACTTTTGTGGAATTGATATAGGTGTTGTTCTCTATCACTCCCAGTATTGCATTTGCAGCCCTGAGCGTACTGGCATTCAGCGATCCCAATGTCTTATTGAGAGGTGCCGTAGCAACGCACTTGTAGTCCGGCTGCGTGGCACCGGAACTGCCTCCCACTCCGCCAAGAAGCGAGTCCAGCTCGCTGCTGGTCTGGTTCTGGTTAGAGCAGTTGTACGCTATTGTTGGCGTGTTTATGTAGGTTTCCGAAATGTTGTTCTTTAATACGTTCAGGTTGATCGTGGCCTTGACATAACTGCTGTTCTCCAGCTCGGCCATCATGTACTTGAACGGCAGGTCTATGTTCAGGCCGCTGTACTCCGCCGAGACGCTTCCTCCGCCTGCCCACGTTACGTTTGAGCTTGTGCCGCTTGGGTTCTGGACGATGTTCTGGATGCTGTTCGCGCCTATGGTAAGGTTGAGAACGCTGGTCACCTGGCTCAGCTGGACTTGCTTTCCAGAAGACAGGAGCAGGATGAGCTTGGCGTATTTGGTTGTCTTTGCAGCAGTTCCGGAGGTGACGAAGTAAGCTGCGACCAGGATGGCCGCTATCACGAGCACTATCAGGAGCAGCCTGACTGGATGCGCAAAGAGACTGTTCGATGGCATTGCCGGATTCTGCGGAGACGGCTGCGGAGAATCCTGCTGCGGCTGGCCTGCACCAGTTTGCTGTGCAGGTGGCGGCTGGGACTTCGTACTTGGTTGCGTCTGTGCTCGCGCCATGGTCTTTTCACAATGGAAACAAATATATGGCTTGCTGTCTGTCCCTCCCTCGGGAAGATCCAGGACTAGACGGAAACTCTACTGTCCTCAAATGCCTCTCAGGCCACTGTTCACGTTAATGCCTCAATGCTCTGTATGGCGCTTAGCGAACAGACTGGTGCAGCGTTGTTTATCGCGCCACACATGTGGGCTATGTAAATATCCGCAGCCGCGTACTCTGACCATGCAAACTGGTCAGAAGGGCTTTTAAGTTGCGCAAGCACCTGCGCGTGTGTCATATAAGTCAGAGGCAACGTTGAGCTGGTTGGCGTAGTGTTGCCAAAGACAACAGCATCGGCTCCTGTCACCACGTTGGCCCCCCACACTGTGTACGGCACGCCTGAGAATCTCGTGACATTGCTATTCTGCAGTGATATCAAGTAGTTAAACGCTCCAATGTAGGTTTTATTTCCGGTTGCGTTCACCTC